>NZ_QAIM01000142.1:6614-17431 GCF_003061035.1 Acidovorax sp. HMWF018 | reverse complement strand
GGTCCAAAGCCTGGGCGCGGACGTTGTCATCGACTACCGCCAGCAAGATTTTGAAAACGTGCTGCGCAACTATGACGTGGTGCTGCACAGCCAGGACAGCAAGGCGCTGGCCAAGTCCCTGCGCGTGCTCAAGCGCGGAGGCCAACTTGTCTCCGTCTCGGGCCCACCCGATCCCGCATTCGGCAAAACCCTTCGTGCGTCGGGCTTCTTGCGGATGGTGTTCCGGCTGTTGAGCGCCGGTACCCGGCGCCGTGCCCAAGTGCTGGGCATTGGCTACTCGTTCCTGTTCATGTGTGCACAGGGCAGCCAGCTGCAGGAGATCACGCGCCTGGTGGATGCAGGGGCCATCCGCCCGGTGATCGACAAGGTGTTTCCCTTCGACGCAACCAACGAAGCCATCGCCTACGTGGAAACCGGCCGTGCCAAGGGCAAGGTCGTCGTCAGGGTGCGCTGAGCTGCTCGCTTACTGCTGCCTCGCACCCGTCTCGCGTCCGTCTCGCACCTATCGAACCCTCTCTCCATATCCATCCCTTGCACAGCCCGTGCATATCCCTGATCAGTCCCACCCCAACCCTGGAGATTCCCATGAAGATCGAAAACGCTGTTGTCCTCGTCACCGGTGCCAATCGCGGCATTGGCCTGGCCTTTGTTCGCGAGCTGCTCGCACGCGGTGCGCGCAAGGTCTACGCCGCCGCGCGCGATCCGTCCACCATCGTCCCGCAACCCGGCGTGCAGGCTTTGCGCCTGGACGTCAACAACTCCGAAGAGGTGGCGGCTGCCGCCGTGCAGGCGTCTGACGTGAGTTTGGTGATCAACAACGCGGGCATCGCCCAGCCCGGCGGGTTTCTGGCGGCCGACAGCGAAGAGGTGATGCGCCGCATCTTTGAGACCAATGTCTTTGGCGTGCTGCGTGTCAGCAAAGCCTTTGCCCCGGTCCTGCAGTCCAACGGAGGCGGGGCGCTGCTCAACGTGCTGTCTGTGGCGTCGTGGGTGAATGGCGGCGAGCTGGCTGCATACTCGGCCAGCAAGTCTGCGGCTTGGTCGCTCACCAATGCACTGCGCCACGAACTGGCCGCGCAAAACACGCATGTCCTGGGCCTGCACATGGCGTATGTGGATACCGACCTGACGCGCGGCTTTGACGTGCCCAAGACCAGCCCGGTTCAGATCGTTCGGCGCGCGCTGGATGGCCTGGAAGCAGGCGCGGACGAGGTGCTGGCCGATGAGCTCACACAGCATGTCAAGCTCGCGATGACAGCCACGCGACCCAGCTACCTGCCGCAAGTGGCCTGAGTACGCCGCGCAGGGGCCACCCAGCTGGCGTGACGCTCTGGGTGGCCTCTGGTGGCGACAAAGATCGGCCACCCAGCCGCCGGGTATCTGGCAAGAACCCTGGGGCTATTGCCCCCAGAACCGCCCGTGTTGCCTACACTCGGGCCCATGACGACCCTTCTGGTTTGCCCTTTTGCCGCCCTGGCTGTGCTGCCCCGCGCAGCGGCCTGCGCGCGAGCGGTGGCCAAGAAGAACGCGCGTCGTCAGCTGACGCCAGCACATTCCTGAGCCCGGCGGCACCCTCTCTCCTCATCCCCTTGTAGCGCAACCATCCACCGCCGGGCACCAGCCAAGCGCGGTAGCGGCCGTCTTGTCCCCACGGGGCACCGCCGCATTCGATGGAGTGCTTTGTATGCATGCAGTTGTGACCCCTGGCGAGCGCACGCTCACCGACTTGGACTATTCGCGCCTGACCAAGCTGGTCGGCAACCGGCCAGCCCCCTTGCTGGACGACCTGCTGGCCAACGCCGATATCACCAGCCCGCGCACCGTGCGGGCCGACGTGGTCACCATGAATTCACGCGTGGAGCTAGTGGACCAGCACACCCACCGGCGCCAGGTGCTGACCCTGTGCTACCCGCAGGACGCCGAGCCTGCGGCGGGCTTCATCTCGGTGCTGTCGCCGGTCGGCATCAGCCTGCTGGGCTTGCGGGCCGGGGACGTGGCCCGTTGGCAAACGCCCCATGGCGAAGAGTGCTCCGCCACCATCGAAAGCATCCAGTACCAGCCTGAGGCCACGGGCGACTACCTCACCTAGTCGCCTTCGCACGCCGGCCCGTTGCGGGCCGTACCACCAGATCACTGCCCACCAGACCGGCGCCAATCGCATTGGCAGCCGTTGGAGGAGTGCGCGTTGTTCACCACAGAAGGACGTACCACCATGACCCCTCGTTCCATCCTTGCCGTCACCGACTTTTCTGAACAGGGAGGGCACGCGCTGGCGCGTGCGGCGCTGCTGGGCGCAGAGCATCGGGCTGCGTTGCAGCTGGTGTATCTCTCCCAACCCGGCGAAGTGCCGCCACCCGACGTGGCCGTGCGACTGTCGCACCATGCGCTGCAGATTCGGCAGCGCCACCAGATTCCTGTTCATGCCGGAACACGCATGGATTGCACGGTGGCGGATATCGCCCGCGCGGCAGCGGGTCACGACCTGGTGGTGTGGGGCATGGCCCCGCAGCGCGGGTTGCGGGCCTGGTTCGGCGCGCACCCTGCGATCCAGTTGCTCCGTGCCTGCCGGCGCCCCGTGATCGTGGTGCGGAGCGCAGCGGCACAGCCCTACCAGAGCCTGATGGTGGCGGTGGATTTTTCTCAGGCTTCGCATCGCCTGGTGGAGCTGGGCCTGGCGCTCCACCCCCGCGCACGTGTGGAACTGTTCCATGCCGTCAGCACTGCCAATGAGGGCAAGCTGCGTTATGCCGAAGTGTCGGAACGCGCCATCCAGATCTACCGCGAGCAGTGCAGGCGCCATGCGCAGGACCGCATGTTCACGCTGACCGACTCGTACGATGCGCGGCGCAACCGGCTTTCATCCTCCATCGGCCGGGGCGACCCGGCGCGGCAGGTGCTGGTGGCGCAGCAAGGGGCCGGGGCCGACCTGATCGTGGTGGGCAAGCATCCCGCGTCCCGGTGGGCAGACTGGCTGTTCGAGAGCGTTGCGCAACGCATCCTGCGTGAAGCCCGCACGGACGTGCTGGTAGTACCGCACGGCTTTCAGTCCGCATCCCGGGGGGCCGCCCTGAAACGCCTGGCGACCGATCTGCCCGTGCGCCGTGTCAAGGCAGGCCAGCCGCGCCTGCCGAGCCATCCTAACCCTGCGGCGCTGCAGGGAGGCGCATGAAGAAGGAGCCCTGTGGACAGCTCTGCCGAGGTCATCGGGCTCGCCGTGCATGAGGCCTAGGCCGCCTTCGCGAGCAGCGTTGTGTACCGGCTCGCGGGCCGTGCCAAGCCCAGATTTTCCCGCAGGGTGGTGCCTTCGTAGGCGGTGCGAAACAGGCCGCGCCGCTGCAGTTCAGGCACCACCAGGTCCACAAACTCGTTGAGTGATTGGGGCAATACAGGCGGCATCACGTTGAAGCCGTCCGCCGCCCCGTTCTCAAACCATTCCTGCATGCGGTCGGCAATGGTCTCGGGTGTACCGATCACCACCCAGTGGCCGCGTGCACCGGCGAGGTATTCGTACAGCTGACGCACGGTGTACTTCTCTCGCCGGGCCAGCTCCAGCACCACGTGGGCGCGGCTGTTGATGCCCTTGGGTGGCTCGGGGATGTACGGCGGAGGTGCGTCAAGATTCCACTTCGACAGGTCCTCTCCGGGCCAGAAGGGGGTGAGAGTGGCCAGGCCCACACTGGGGTGGATCAGGGCCTGCAGCTCGGCCCACTTGGCCTGGGCTTCTGCCTCGGTGCGGCCAATCACGGGGGAGATGCCGGGAAGCACCAGCAGTTCTTCAGGACTGCGGCCGTACTTGGCCATGCGACCCTTCACATCCTTGTAGAAGGCCTGGGCCTCGGCCAGGCTGGTCCAGGCGGTGAAGATGGCTTCGGCCGTCGCGGCGGCCAGTTCCTTGCCGTCTTCCGAGGAGCCGGCTTGCACAATCACTGGGTGGCCTTGCACCGAGCGCTCGATGTTGAGCGGCCCTTGCACCTTGAGGTGTTTGCCCACGTGGTTGAGTGCGTGCAGCTTGTCGGGGTCAAAGTAGATGCCGCTTGCCTGGTCGCGCACCAGGGCGTCGTCGTCAAAGCTGTCCCACAGCCCCTTGACCACGTCCACAAATTCGTGGGCACGCTCGTACCGCGTGGCGGGGTCCGGGTGCGTGTCCAGTCCAAAGTTGCCGTGCACGTTTTCGGCGCTGGTGGTCACCACGTTCCAGGCGGCCCGGCCCTTGCTGATGTGGTCGAGCGACGCAAACTTGCGCGCCAGCAGGTAGGGGTCTTCGTAGGTGGTGGAGGCTGTGGCCACAAAGCCGATGTGCTTGGTGACGACCGACAGCGCTGCCCACAGCGTCACGGGCTCGAAGTGCGAGATGCGTCCCTGGCGGCTGAAGGACTCGCGGTCGCCCTTGTGCCACACGCCGGGGCTGTCGGCCACGAACACCTGGTCAAACAGGCCACGTTCGGCGGTTTTGGCGACCTCGATGTAGTGATCGATGTTGACACCCGAATCGACCTGTGAGCCCGGGTGGCGCCAGGCAGCTACGTGGTGGCCCGTGGCCATGATGAAGGCGCCGAGGCGCAGTTTTCTGGATGTGTCGGGTTGGGTCATGTGAGATTCCAAAACTTGTGGAGATGGCTCGCGGCCTTCGACACTGGCGCGGCCCAGGCCAGTGCACCCGTGGAACCGGCTTTGCCAGGCCAGGGGGGCGTCTCCTCAAGGGGGATGGCGCCGAAGGCGGCTCAGGGGGGCTACTCGGTAATAGTGATGCGATGCAGCTTGCGGTGCTGCGGGAAGAAGTCGCCCACTGCGTAGTGCTGGGTGGAGCGGTTGTCCCACACGGCCAGCGTGCCCGGCGCCCAGCGCAGGCGGGCCTGGAACTCGGCCACCTGTGGCAGGGCAAACAGCTGGGTCAGCAGCGCATCGCTGTGCGTGCGGTGCAGGCCCTTGATGTGGCTGGTGAAGGTGGGGTTCACGTACAGGATCTTCTTGCCCGTGACGGGGTGCACGCGCACCACGGGGTGCTCCACGGGCGGGTACTTGGCGCGGGCGGCCTTCAGTTCTTCGCCGCTGGCGTCCTTGCGCAGCAGGTACTCCGTCCAGCCACTGATCTCCCAGGTGTGCACGGCCGTGAGCGTTTCCAGGTAAGCCTGGAAGGCGGGTGGCAGACTGGCGTACGCGGCCGTGAGGCTGGCCCACAGCGTGTCGCCGCCGCTGGCCGGGATCACCTGTGCATAGAGGCTGGTGCCAAGCGGCGGTTGCTCGCGCCAGGTGATGTCCGCATGCCATTGGTTGGACGCCTTGGGGCGCTCGGCCGTGCTCTCCACGATCTCGATCTCAGGGTGGCTCTCCAGCCGGGGGAAGAACGCCTTCACCTCGGCCACATTGCCAAAGCTGCGGGTGAAGTCCACCTGCTGCTGCGGCGTGATGTGCTGGTCGCGGAAGAACAGCACCTCGTGCACGGCCAGTGCCTGACGCAGCTCGGCCTGCGTGGCGGCGTCCAGGGGCTGGCGCAGGTCCAGCTCGTGGATGACTGCCCCGATGGTGGGGGTGTAGGGCTCTACCGCAAAGCGGGTGAACGTGGGGTGCAAATCGTTGATCTTGGACATGGCGCTACTTTCTGAAACGGTGGGGTGATGAAAGAGAACTCCCACACGATTGGGACAGCGCGCAGTGCGCGCATCAACGAAGCAGTTCGCATATGCATAGTCGGAAAACTGTGCCTTGCACTGGCGAGCGTGGGCCTGCCATCCGCAAATTTGGATATCTGTTTTTGGTCGTTGGCCCAAGCGCAGGGCTTGCCTAGAGTGATTGGCGATGTGTGCAGCACATTGCGCACGCACACCGGCACGACAACAGGCACAACAACAGGCACGAAGGGTCAACAGATGAAAAAAACGCAATGGAAAACAGCGCTCTGGAAGGCTGCCACGACAGCCAGCGCAGCGGTGGCCCTGGGCCTGTGGGCGGGTAGCGCAGCCGCACAGGCGCAAGATCCCCTGAAGGTGATCCGCATCGGCATCGCCACCGGCGGTGTGGGCAGCGACCCGGTGCGCCATGGTGGCACCTCGGCCGCGCTGGCCTACACCGATGGCGGGCTGGAAGAAGAGTTCAAGAAGGACGGTGTGAAGGTGCAATGGACCTTCTTCAAGGGCGCGGGTCCGGCCGTCAATGAGGCACTGGTCAACAAGCAACTGGACTTTGCGTGGCAGGGCGACCTGCCCTCTATCGTGCACCGGGCCAGTGACGTGAAGACCAAGATCATTCTGGGCAGTGGCGTGCGCGGTGGGCTCTACCTTGCGGTGCCGCCCGACTCCAACATCCGCCGCCTGGAAGACCTCAAGGGCCGCAAGGTGGCCGTATTCAAGGGCACGAACCTGCATCTGGCAGCCGTGCGCGCGCTGGCCGACAAGGGTCTGAGCGAGCGCGATGTGAAACTGCTCAATCTGGATTTGCCCAGCGCTGAGGCGGCGTTGGTCAGCAAGGACATCGACGCCGCATTTGGCTATGTGGGTTTTTTCAAGCTGCGTGACCAGGGCCTGGCCAAGGTGGTGTGGTCGGCTGCGGAAGATTCCTACAAGTACACCCGCCAGACGGCGCTGCTGGTGACCGACGACTTCGCCGCCCGCCACCCCAAGGCGGTGGAGCGCGTGGTCAAGACGGTGGTGCTGTACGCCCATAAATATTCCGACGAAAACCGCCGTGCCGAACTGTTTGCGCAGTGGGGCAAGGCCGAGTACGCCGAGAAGGTGTGGCGCGAAGACTTTATTGGACAGCCGCTGCGCGTGCGCCTGTCGCCACTGCTCGACCCATTTCTGGTGGCGCGCTACAAGGACGCGGCCGACGAGGCCCACAAGCTCAAACTCATCCGCAAGAAGCCAGAGATCGATAGCTGGTTTGACCGCCGCTATCTGAACGCTGCACTCAAGGAGCTGAAGCTGGAGAGCTACTGGCCTGTGTATGGCGCCAATGGGGATCTGGTCGCCGCCCCCTGATCCAGGTCTCCAATCCAAACCACGGTGTCCAAGCCCGGAAAAGCCGCTCACCACCGCTCGTTGCAACCCGCCCGCACCTTGTGCGCGGCGGGTTTTTTGTGCCTGCGCCGAGGCAACCTCATAACGCAAGCGTCGCTGCTCATGCCGCAAACATCTTTGTCATTGCATATGAGTATTAACCATTTATTTTTATAACAAACGTCTTTTACATTTCTTTTGGTTGTTATTGATGGCGCTGCGCTCACCCCAGGTGGTAGCAGCTCCACCACCCACAAAGGAAATGCAAAAGATGGCGATACCCGCACTGAATGCGGCCGGGCCAGGCAGCCCCGTGAGCCCGCTGGACGCGCTGCCGGATGCCCCTACGCGCCGCCCCGTAGCGGCAAGGCAAAACGCTGCCTGGACTTGGGCGAGGCGTTCGCTCTGGGCTTGGCCCTTTCCGCTGGCCGTGCTGGCGCTGTGGCAGCTCTCCGCCCTGTGGGGCTGGGTGCCCGAGCAGGTGCTGCCGCCGCCCGCCGCCGTGTTCAAGGTGTTTGGCGAGCTGCTGGCCAGCGGAGAGTTGTGGGACCACCTGCGCATCAGCATGGTCCGTGTGTTTGCGGGCTTTGGCATCGGCCTGTCGCTGGGCCTGGTGCTGGGTGGTGCCATGGGCCTGTCGCCGACATTCCGTGACTACTTCTTCCCATTGTTCAAGGCCTTCAGCCAGGTGCCGGTGATCGGCTGGCTGCCGCTGCTGATCCTGGTGGTGGGCATTGACGAGGGGCTCAAGTTTCTGCTGATCGCCAAGGCGGCCCTGGTGCCCGTGGCCATCAACACCTGCCAGGGTATTCAGAACGTGCCCAACCGGCTGGTGGAGGTGGCGCGTGTGTATGGCTTCACCCGCTGGCAGATGCTGCGCAGGGTGGTGTTTCCGGCGGCTACGGCACCCATCTGGAACGGCGTACGCTATGGCCTCACGCATGCCTGGCTGGCGCTGGTGGTGGTGGAACTGCTGGCGTCATCGGAGGGCATTGGGTTCCTCATCGTCTATGGCCGCCAGCTCTTTCAGCTGGACGTGGTGCTGGCCGCCGTGCTGGCCGTGGGCATCGTGGGGTTTGTGATCGACAAGCTGCTGGCCGTGTCCGAGGCCTGGCTGCTGCGCTGGCGCAAGCCGGGTTTGTGAGCGGGGTGTGCCAATGTCTTCTGTGAACGTGCAACGCAACGTGTTCCAAAAAGTGCCCGCACGCCTGCGGGGCTGGGTGCTGCCCGTGCTGATCCTGGCCGTGTGGTGGGCGGTGGTGGCTTCGGGGGCGTCCGATTCGCCCCTGCTGGTATCGCCATTGGCCGTATGGCAGCGCGGTGTGGGCCAGGTTGTCAGCGGCGAACTGTGGGTGGCCTTGTCGGCCAGCCTGTGGCGCATGGCCTGGGGGTTCGGCATTGGCTCCGGCATCGGGCTGGCGGTGGGTGCGCTGCTGGGCTGGTCGCGCTGGGCCGAGCGGCTGGTGGGGCCCACGTTCCACACGCTCAAGCAGATCTCGCTGTTTGCGTGGATTCCGATGCTGTCGATGTGGTTTGGCCTGGGCGATACCGCCAAGGTAGCGTTTGTGGCCATGGCGGCGTTCTTTCCGGTGGTGCTCAACACGCTGGAGGGCCTGCGCAGCGTGCCGCGTGAGTACCTGGAGGTGGCCCGCGTGTACGAGTTCAGCGTGTGGCAAACGCTGCGCCGTGTGGTGGCGCCTGCCGCCGCGCCCTCACTGTTTACTGGCATCCAGCTCTCGCTTATCTACAGCTGGCTGGCCACGCTGGGGGCCGAATACCTGCTGGCCTCTGGCAAGGGCATTGGCAACACGCTGATCGATGGGCGCGAGCATTTCTGGATGGACCTGGTGCTGTTTGGCGTGGTGGTGGTGGGCCTGGTGGGCTTTGTACTGAACGCGCTGCTGGCCGCACTGGAAAAGCGCCTGCTGGCCTGGCGTGATCGCACGATCGCAAGGTATTGAGCCCCCTGAGGCGCTGCGCGCCATCCCCCTCAGGGGGACGCCCCCAGGGGCCTGGCAAAGCCAGCTCCCCGGGGGCTCTGGCCTGGGCCGCGCCAGTTGCGGGCCATTGCTGAGAACAACGTCATTTGAAAAGGAACACACCATGGCACACGCCGGTACCCTGGCCATTCGCGGCCTGAACAAGCAGTACGAGGTCAAGGGCGAAGCCCTGCCCGTGCTGCAGGACATCCACCTCACCATCGAGCCCGGCGAGTTCGTGGGCATCGTGGGCTCGAGCGGCTGCGGCAAGTCCACGCTGCTGCGGCTGGTGATTGGCCTGGAGGGCGATTACCAGGGCGAGATCCTGCTCAACGGCCAGCGCATTGTGGGCACCAGCCTCAACCGGGGGATCGTGTTCCAGGAGCACCGCCTGTTTCCCTGGCTCACGGTCGAGAAGAACGTGGCGCTGGGCCTGCTCAACTCCAGCCTGACCGAAGGCCAGCAGCGCGCCACCGTGCGCGAGCACATTGCGCTGGTGGGCCTGCAAGGTTTTGAGACTGCCTATCCGCACCAGCTCTCTGGCGGCATGTCGCAGCGCGTGGCCATTGCGCGGGCGCTGGTCAACCGGCCCGACATCCTGCTGCTGGACGAACCCTTTGGCGCACTCGACGCCATGACCCGTGCCCACCTGCAGCAGGAGCTGCACCGCATATGGCAGCAGGAGGGCATCACCATGATCCTGGTGACCCATGACGTGGAAGAGGCCGTGTACCTGGGCGACCGCGTGGTCGTGATGGAGCCTCGCCCCGGCCGCATCCGCCGCACCGTGCCGGTGGGGCTGCCCCATCCGCGCGAGCGCACCTCCCACGCGTTCACCGCCATCAAGGACAGCGTGCTGCGCGAGTTCTCCGGCCACCCGGCGGCCGATCTGGCCGAGCCGCCGCTCAAGCGCGGCGAGCAGCTAGCGCCTGCCGCGCAGTGGCAATTTGCTGTTTGATTGTTTGTTCCCCTTTTACCGATCCCCGAGATTCCCATGACACAACAAAACCCCCTCGCTTTTTCCACGCGCCGTTCGCTGATGGTGGCTGGCGCTGCCGCATTGGCCGCCCCCATGGTGCTGCGCGCCCAGTCGCCCGCCAAGGTCATCCGCATCGGCTCGCCCGACCTGGGTACGGCCGGCAAGCCCTCGCCGGGCGGCAGCGTGTTTGCGGTGCTGCAGGCCAACAAGTGGCTGGAAGATGAATTTGCCAAGGACGGCATCAAGATCGAGTGGAACTTCTTTCGCGGCGCAGGCCCGGCCGTGCACGAGGCGCTGTCGGCCAAGCAGCTCGACATCGTCTCGCTGGGCGACCTGGCTGCCGTCATTGGCCGCGCGCGCGGCCTGCCCACCCGCTTCATCGCGGCCACGGGGCGGGGCAGCAACAGCTATCTGGCCACGGCGCCGGGCGTGAGCATCAAGACCGTGGCCGACCTCAAGGGCAAGAAGGTCACTGTGCTCAAGGGCACCGCCTACCAGCGCACCTTCGACAACCTGCTGGCCACGGCGGGCCTGACCGAAAAGGACGTGAAGCTCATCAACATGGACTGGCCCACCTCCAAGGCCGCCGTGGTGGCTGGGCAGATCGACGCCACGTTCGGCGGCTCGGACCTGTTCCTGCTCAAGGCGCAGGGCGCGCAGATTGCGCTGAGCACCAAGGGCCGTGGACCGGACTACACCATCAACTCCGGCATCCTGGCCACCGAGGATTTCGCTGCACAGAACCCGCAGCTCACCCAGCGCCTGGTGACCCAACTGGTGCGCGCCGCCCACTGGTCTTCGCAAGAGGGCAACCGCGAGGCGCTCATCAAGCTGTACGCCGACAACAGCGGCAACCCCGAGCTTTCG
>NZ_QAIM01000142.1:1799-6604 GCF_003061035.1 Acidovorax sp. HMWF018 | reverse complement strand
GTATTCGCCGCTGCTCGACGAGGGCTTCATCGCCGGTTACCAGGGCGTGCTTCAGGATGGCGTCAAGCTGGGGCTGATCCGCCAGACGTTTGACGTGAAGGCCTGGTTCCAGCCCGCCTTCGTGCAGCAGGCCGTCAAGGACCTCAAGCTCGACAAGCAGTGGCGCGAGACCGATGCCGCCGGCAAGGCCAAGGGGGCTGCATGAGCATCACCACCAATGTGGCAGCCTCCGCTTCCACCCAAGCGCCCAACATCGTCTTTATCCTGGCCGACGACCTGGGCTGGGCCGACCTGAGCGTGTACGGCCAGGCCGACTTCACCACGCCGCACCTGGATGCGCTGGCGGGCGAGGGCGTGCGTTTTACCCAGGCCTATGCCAACTCGGCTGTGTGCTCGGCCACGCGGTTTGCGCTGATCACCGGGCGCTACCAGTACCGGCTGCGCGGTGGGCTGGAGGAGCCCCTGGTGCGCAAGGCCCATGTGCACGGCCTGCCGCCCGAGCACCCCACGCTGCCATCGTTGCTGCGCGATGCGGGCTATGACACGGCGCTGATTGGCAAGTGGCACCTGGGCAGCCTGCCCACCTTCGGCCCGCTCAAGAGTGGCTACGACCGCTTCTTTGGCAACTACGGCGGTGCCATCGACTACTTCACGCACAAGCCCGGCGTGGGCGATGCCGTGGCGCGCGATTTGTACGAAGGCGAGGTGCCGGTGGAGCGCGTGGGCTACTACACCCAACTGCTGGCCGATGAGGCCGAGCGCTGGATCGGCGAGCGCAGCGCGGCCAAGCCGTTCTTTCTGTCGCTGCACTTCACCGCGCCCCACTGGCCCTGGGTGGGGCCGGAGGACGAAGAAATATCGCTGGGCCTGAAGGATCTGTTTCACTACGACGGCGGCAACCTGGCCACCTATGCGCGCATGGTGCGCTCGCTCGACAAGGCGGTGGGCCAGGTGCTGGATGCACTCAAGGCACAAGGCCTGGCCGACAACACCATCGTCGTCTTCACCAGCGACAACGGGGGCGAGCGCTTTTCCAAGACCTGGCCCTTCACCGGCCAGAAGACCGAGCTGCTCGAAGGCGGCATCCGCGTGCCCACGCTGCTGCGCTGGCCTGCGCGCATTGCACCGCAGGTGAGCGACCAGGTCACCGCCACCATGGACTGGCTGCCCACGCTGCTGGCCGCTGCGGGCGTGGCGCCCCATGCCGACTACCCGCCCGACGGCGAGAGCATCCTGCCCGTGCTGGAGGGCGATGCGCCTGCGCACCCGCGCACGCTGTTCTGGCGTTACAAGTCGCAGCGCCAGCGCGCCGTGCGCGAGGGCCGCTTCAAGTACCTGCGCATCAACGACAACGAGTTTTTGTTCGACGTGGAAGACGACACGCTGGAGCGCGCCAACCTGCGCCACAAGCACCCCGAAGTGTTTGAACGCCTGCGCGCGGCGTGGGAGCAGTGGAATGCGCAGTTCCTGCCCATCACCGACGAGGTCATCACCCACGGGCTGTCGCCCGACATCCAGGCCGACCGCTATGTGCCCGATCTGTCCCAGCGGGACATGTAAGGCCCGCACGGGCAAAAAACCAAAGAAAAGTGACTGATGCGCTAGTGGAATATGCGCTTGATGCTATCAAAAACATAGTATTTACAGACCCCTGCGCTACGGGCTGTCTGGCTACGGAACGCATGGGGCCGTCGCCAGCACGGTCCCCGCGCGGTGGCAGTCACATCGACATTGTGAGACCGGCTTTTATCCATGAACTTTCAGCAACTGCGCTCCGTGCGCGAAACCGTGCGGCGGGGCTTCAACCTGACCGAAGTGGCACACATCCTGCACACCTCGCAGCCCGGGGTGAGCCGCCAGATCCGCGAGCTGGAGGAAGAGCTGGGCGTGGAGATTTTTGTGCGGGCGGGCAAGCGCCTCACGGGCCTGACACCGCCTGGCGAAGTGCTGTTGCCCACAGTCGAGCGCCTGCTGCTGGAGGCCGACAACCTCAGGCGTGCCGGCCAGGACTTCAGCGACAGCGCGCAGGGGCGTCTGTCGGTGGCGGCCACGCACTCGCAGGCGCGTTATGCGCTGCCCCAGGTGGTGCGCGACTTTCGGGCGTTGTTCCCGCAGGTGTCGCTGCACCTGCACCAGGGCTCGCCCCGCCAGGTGGCAGAGATGCTGTTGTCCGGCGAGGCCGACATCGGCGTGGCCACCGAGGCGCTGGCCGGCTACGACGCCCTGGTCACCCTGCCGTGCTACCGCTGGACGCACAGCATCGTGGTGCCCCCGGGCCACCGCCTGCTCGACCTGCCCGGCCCGGTGACGCTGGAGCAATTGGCGCAATACCCCATCATCACTTACGAGCTGGGCTACACCGGTCGCGCGCACATCGACGAGGCCTTTGCGCGCGAAGGCATTGCGCCCGACATCGTGCTCACCGCCATGGACGCTGACGTGATCAAGACCTATGTGGAGCTGGACATGGGCGTGGGCATCGTCGCGTCCATCGCGGTCGATGAAGAGCGCGACCGCCACCTGCGGCTCATCGACGCGGGCCATCTGTTCGAGGTCAACCTCACCCGCCTGGGCCTGCGGCGCGGCGCCTGGCTGCGCGGCTATGCCTACCGGTTCATTGAAAGCTTTGTGCCGACGCTCACGCGCGAAGCGGTCGAAAAAGCGGTGCAGCAAGGCGGCGATGGCGTGGTGGATGACACCGACGGGCGCAGGCTGGAATGACGCCGGCGACGCCGTCGGTTTCTTGTTCTCCTCAGGCCCGCCCCCGGACATCCCCCGTTCAGGGCAATGACTTCACGCCCTCAAACGCCGCGTTCAGCGCCGCCTCGGCGGCCAGCAGGCGCTGCCGGGCTTCACCCGACCAGGCGCGGTCCTTGGCCAGCGTGTCCTTGGCAGCGGCTACCATGCGCGCGACCTCCTGTGGCTGGGGGCCGCCTGTGCCGGTGCGGGTCTGCACCATCTCGGCGGGGGACAGGGCGCGGCGGAATTCCTTCTCCGTGAGCGGCAGGCGCTGGTCCTTGATGTCGTACTTTTTGCCCGCTTCGCGGTAGATGCGCACGGCTTCGGTGTACGGAAAGTCCTTGGGCCGGATGTTGCGTTCCTTGGCATACACCACCACGTCCGACGCAAAGTGGTGGCCCACCCGGAACGGAATGGCATGGGTGCGCTGCAGGGTTTCGGCCAACTCCATCGACGTGGTCCATTCGGATTCCAGTTCGTCCAGTGCGCGGGCTGGGTCGATGCGCAGCGAGTCCAGCACATCGGCCAGCTGCTGCAGCATCTCCACGCCCTGGACAAAGGTCTTGGCGCTGCCGGGGCTCCAGGTGTTCTTGTAGTCGATCATGCCGGGCGTTACGTTATGGGCGCGCCACAGCGATGCCTGGGCCGACGCCACCACATCGCTGGCCTTGGCGCGGGTGTTCTGGATGATGCCCGGGTTCGCTTTCTGCGGCATGGCGCTGCTGGTGTAGGTCTTGCCGCTGGCCAGCAGCAGCCATGGCCGGGTCTGGTGGTACTGGGTGTGCACATCCTGCATGAAAGCGCCCACGCGGATGGCGGTGGAGCTGGCGATGGACGCGGCCTCGATCGGGATGTCATACGTGCTGATCTGTCCGGCATCCAGCGAGTTGACGATGAGCCCGTCAAACCCCAGCAGTTGCGCCAGGCGCTCCCGGTTGATGCCCCAGCTGGAGTTGGCCAGCACCGCCGTGCCCATGGGACTGAGGTTGATGCGGGCATAGGCCTCGCGGATGCGTGCTGAGTCGCGGGCGAACGAATCGGCAAACGCCATGAGGTAGTGCCCATAGCTGATGGGCATGGCCTGCACGCCATTGGTGTAGGCGGGCATATAGGTGGCGGTGTGCGCCTGTGCGATGGTGATGAGCCGTGTGCGCACCTGGTCCAGCGCATCGGCAAAGTCCAGCATCTCCAGGCGCAACTGCGCGGCGTTCAAGGTGGAGTGGATGTCCTGGCGACTGCGCCCGGTGTGGATCAGCGTGGCCTCGGGGCCCACGGCGTCCGTGATGATCTTCTCGACCTGCAGCACATCGGTGGGGCGCTTGCCACCCGGGGCCGTCGCCTGCGTGATCGACAACTCCACGCCCCGCGCAATGCGGCCTGCCTGGGCTTTGGGGATGATGCCTTGCTCCACGTTGACCACGGTCGATGCCATGTTGATGCGGCCAAACCAGTAGAAGGTGTCCTGCGACTTGGACAAGGCGCTGGTGGCGTCCCCCTTGACCAGCCCCTGGATCTTGGCGACCTGTGCCTGGCATTCGGCGGTGGTCTTGCAGGCGGTGTCCAGGGTGTCTGCGGCCTGTGCCTGGCCCATGGCCAGGATGGCGCCCACGACCGGAGCGAGCAGGAAGTGGGTGGAGCGCAAGGTGATCGTGCGCAGGGGCTGGCGCTGAGGTGATGGCATGGTGGTTTGTCTCCTGAGATCTCTCGCATCCAGCGGCGGGCTGGTGCGGGAATAAGATTCGTTAATTGAATGCATCTGGCGTGGGTTTGCCCCTTGCCAGCGCGCGATCGTTCCACAGCAGGCTCCGCAAGGCCAATGCTTCTTTTTCAAGTGAATTCATTTTTTGAATAAGTCATGCCGGATTTGACGCCTTCCGTCCTGTTCAACCGCATCCTGGGGCGGGTGCGCCTCAAGCACCTGCAGCTGGCCATTGCAATCGCCGACCTGCAAAGCCTGCACCGGGCTGCTTCCTCCATTGGCCTGAGCCAGCCCGCCGCGACCCATGCGCTGGTCGAGCTGGAAAGCTCTCTGGGCGGCCCTCTGTTCGAGCGGCACTCCAAGGGCA
>NZ_QAIM01000142.1:0-1766 GCF_003061035.1 Acidovorax sp. HMWF018 | reverse complement strand
TCGCTGGTTCCGCTCCAGGCCGCCGCAGGCAATGCTGCGCTGTTGCAGCAGGGCGCAGCGTCCGCGCTGATCCGCATCGGCAGCATTGCGGCGGGCATCAACGGCCTGCTCACGATGGCCATCCCGACCTACGTTGCCGCACACCCGGATGCGGCCATCGATGTCCACGAGGTCACGATCGACAATTTGCTGGAGAGCATCCAGGAGGGGACGCTGGACCTGGCCATCTGCCGCGAACCGACCCCGCTGCCGCAAGGGTTCGCGTTTTGCGCCGCGCTGCAGGATGGGTTTGTGGTGGCCTGTCGCCCGGAGCATCCTCTGACCCGGCAGGCCACCGTCACGGCCGCAGAGCTGCTGGCGCAGCGCTGGCTGGCCCCACCCCTGACCGGGCTGGGACCCCAGCAGGTGGAGAGCCTCTTCGATGAACTGGGTGGTGTGCCTGAGCTGTGCCGCGTGTCGAGCCGTTCGACCGAGATTGCATACGCCATGCTGGCCGACAGCGACATGCTGATGTGCGCGCCCGCCAGCCTGCTGCGGCCGCTGGTTCAGCGTGGGGAGCTGGCGGTGTTGCCGTGGAAGTCACAGGCGGTAGGGCCGCTGGGCATCTTGGTCAAGGCAGATGTGCTGGCGCACCAGAGCCACCCGTGTCACAGCTTCATCGAGTATGTGCTGGCCGTTGGGGCAGGGCTGGGTCGCTGACCGCCATCAGCCAAGCGCTGCGACGGCGCTCCCAGCGTTTTGTCAGCCGCCCTGGTCGCCTGCATCGCCCTGAGCAGGGCCCAGCGCTTGTATCAGCATTTCCACCAGCGCGCGCAGCCGGGGCACCCGGCGCAGGTCCCGGTGGTAACCCAGCCACACATCGCGCCCTGGCGGCGCTGGGGCGACCTCCACCCTTTGCAGGCCGGGGTGCGAATCACCCAACGGGCAAGGCAATACGGCCAGGCCCGCTCCCGATGCGCAGGCCACGGCCTGCACGTGCCGGTTGTTGCTGCGAAACGCGATGCGCGCCGCAGGAAAGGCCTCGCGCAGCCAGGCCGCGTCCGGCATCTCGCTGAAGCCCAGGTCCATGGTGATGAGGCGAACGTCCGTATCGTCCGTGGGCATGTCTGCGCCCCGCTGCATGTACAGCGCGTAGGGCACATGCATCAGCTGCCGCTGTATGACGTCGGGCTCGTCAAAAGGAACGATGCGCGCCACCAGGTCCGCCTCGCGGCGCGCCAGGCTGAAGAGGCGCGCATCGGTCAGGAGTTCGATGCTGACGCGGGGGTGGTGGTTGGTGAACGCGGCACACAGCGGCGCCAGCACATGCAGTCCAAACCAGTCAGAGGTCGATACCCGGAGCGCGCCTTCCAGCTGCTGGTCTGCGCCGTCCAGTTGGCGGGAGAACGACAGCGCCTGCGCTTCCATGCCCTCGGCGTGGCGCAGCACGGCGGCTCCTTCGTCGGTCAAGACGAAGCCCTCGGAGGTCCGCTGGAACAGGGTGTGGCCCAGAGAAAGCTCCAGCGCCTTCAGCCTGCGGCCCATGGTGGGCTGGCTTTGTTTGAGGGCGCGGCCTGCCGCACCCAGCGTGCCGTGCCGGGCAATGGCCAAGAACACCTGTACGTCATCCCAGTTCATTGACTGGATCATACAAAAGTGAATGACAAGGTTTCAATCTTGTGGCTTTTCATTCAAAAGCGAAAGGTGAAAACTGGCGGCACTGTTCAACCCCACGAAGGAAAACGCCATGTCCACCTCTCCCGCCCCCACCATGCAGGCCCTGGTGC
>NZ_QAIM01000667.1:1587-10066 GCF_003061035.1 Acidovorax sp. HMWF018 | reverse complement strand
GTCAAGGGCTTCGCAGAGGGCTATGCGGGCCGCTTCTTCGAGTTGGTGACCAGTTGCACCGGCATCGTGTCGGACAACGCGACGCCCTATATCAAGGGCGTTCTGGCGGGCATCTCTCCACTCTACATTGCGCAAAAAGGCGGCTTCAACCGCTTCTGAGCTGCCCGCACATCTCTTGCTCAGACCGGGCGTAAGATGATGCTTGGTGTGTGGGCCGTCTCGGACATGTTGCAGCGCGCGCCAAGCTCAATCAGTATGCTCGGGGCCAACACGGAAAGCACGAGGACCGACGCATGCTGAACACTGTCACTTATGGGGACGCGCCGGGACCGCCATTGCTGATCGCGCACGGGCTGTTTGGATCAGCGCGCAATTGGGGGGTGCTGGCCAAACGCCTGTCCGAAGCACGGAGGGTGGTCGTCGTGGACATGCGCAATCACGGGTTTTCGGAATGGGCGGCAACCCACAGTTATGAAGATATGGCCGCCGATCTGGCGGCTGTGCTGGACGCACCTGCCGATGTGCTGGGGCATTCCATGGGCGGCAAGGCGGCAATGGTGCTCGCGCTGCAAGCCCCCGACAAAGTGCGCAAGCTGATCGTCGCGGATATCGCCCCGGTGACCTATCGGCATACGCAGATGGGCCCGATTGCGGCGATGCGGCGCGTCGATCTGACCAGCGTGACAACGCGGGCCGAGGCCAAGGCGCAACTGGGTGATCTGGACCCCGGCATCGATGATTTCCTGCTGCAAAACCTTGATCTGAAAGACAAGCGCTGGCGGCTGAACCTGGACGTTCTGGCTGCCGAGATGGACAAGATCATCGGCTTCCCCGATCTGTCCGGATCCTTTGACGGGCCGACCCTGTTCCTGTCTGGCGAGGTGTCGACCTATGTTTCAACAGATCACCGCGGCACGATCAAAGCTTTGTTTCCAAAGGCTCAATTCGCGTGCATTCCTGGAGCGAGCCATTGGCTGCACGCCGAGAAACCGCGCGAGTTTGTGGCCACCGTCTCGACTTTTTTGGGTTGAGGCACACCCGAATTGAGGAACGCTGGCCGCCCCTGAGGACCCATTGCGCATGACTGCAGCTGTACCCGCCACACCCGCGCCGACGCCGTCGCCTCAGCTTACAGTTCCCGACGTGGCCATCAACGTGCGGGACGTATTCGGTTTCGACACCGACATGAAGGTGATGGGTTTCGCCCAGGCCGACGAACATGTTCCCGATCTCGATCCCGACTACATCTTCGACCGGGACACCACGCTGGCAATTCTCGCGAGCTTTGTGCACAACCGCCGCGTGATGATTCAGGGATACCACGGCACAGGCAAGTCGACCCACATCGAACATGTCATCTCGCCGCTTCACCGAACTGATCGTAGGCCTCGAGTGTGCGCATCGCATAGCTGTACGCCGCGCCCGCATTGAGCGCGATCGCGGTGCCCATGGCGCGTCGGTGAGCTCCGCCTCGGTCACGCCCGCCCTGCGCGCGGCTTGCGCATGGACGGCAATGCAACTGTCGCAGCGCGTGGTGACCGCGACGGCGAGCGCGATCAGCTCCTTGGTCTTCGCGTCGAGCGCGCCGTTGCCGTTCTGACCTGCGCTGAGCGCCTGAAAGCCCGCGACCATCCGTGGATTGGCCTTGTGAAGCGCCGCGCCTGCACGGCGGCCGACAAGAAGATAGTCCTTCCAGTTCTTGAACATCGTTGGGCCCCTTGGTGATCAGCCGCGCCCCAGCGCGTAGAACTCGTCGTTGGGCCGCATGCTGGTTACGTTGGCCAGCCGGTTGGACATGCCAAAGAATGCGGAAATGGCTGCGATGTCCCAGATGTCGTCTTCGGTGAAGCCGTGGCTCTTGAGCATGTCGAAGTCAGCTTCACCCACCAGTTGTGCGCTTTGGGAAACTTTCATGCCGAAATCCAGCATGGCCTTCTGACGCGTTGTCAGGTCTGCCTTGCGGTAGTTGGTGGCGACCTGATCGGCGATCAGCGGATTCTTGGCACGAATGCGGAGGATGGCGCCGTGCGCGATCACGCAGTACTGGCACTGATTGGCGGCGCTGGTGGCCACCACGATCATCTCGCGCTCGGCCTTGGTCAGGTTGCCAGGCTTTTCCATCAAGGCATCGTGGTACGCGAAGAAGGCGCGGAATTCGTCGGGGCGGTGCGCCAACGTCAAGAAGACATTGGGGATGAAGCCGGACTTTTCCTGCACGGACTCGATGCGCATGCGAATGTCCTCGGGCATGTCCTTGAGTGCAGGAACGGGAAAGCGACTCACGGTGGCTTGCGTATCTTAGTTCATGGTTTTCTCTTGATTGATGAATCGAAGCTGGCGGGGGAAATCGTGATTTCAGCGGTTCACATCGACAACGATGCGACCACGCACTTCGCCGCTTAGGAGCTGGTTGGCCAACGGGATCGCCTCTGCCAAGCCGACTTCGCGGCTGATATCGCCAAGCTTGGCTACATCAAGATCCGTGACCAGGCGTTGCCACGCGACGAGTCGGTCTGCACGCGGACACATCACGCTGTCGATGCCCGCGAGGGTCACGCCGCGCAAAATGAAAGGCACAACGGTGGCGGGGAAGTCCATGCCTGCGGCCAGGCCGCAGGCAGTCACAACGCCCCCGTACTTGGTTGTGGCGCAGACATTGGCCAGCACATGGCTGCCCACGACATCCACGGCACCAGCCCATCGCTCCTTACCCAGAGGCTTGCCGGGGGAAGCAAATTGAGCGCGTTCGATCACCTCGCTGGCACCCAAGCGCTTGAGGTAGTCCGCGTCTTTCGTCCTGCCGGTAGCGGCCACGACCGTGTAGCCCAGCTTGGCCAAGATCGCGACGGCCACGCTGCCAACGCCGCCAGCCGCGCCCGTGACCAAGATTTCGCCATCCGACGGCTTGACGCCGTGGCGCTCAAGCGCGAGCACGCACAGCATCGCGGTGTAGCCTGCGGTACCAATGGCCATCGCCTGCTGCGGCGTGAACCCCGAAGGAAGAGGAATGAGCCAGTCGCCCTTGAGGCGAGCCTTTTGGGCCAGGCCACCCCAATGCACTTCGCCTACCCCCCAACCGTTGAGCAGCACGGTGTCGCCCGCACGGTAAGCGGGGTTGGCGCTCTCCTCAACAACGCCCACGAGGTCAATGCCCGGGACCATGGGGAAACTTCGCACCACCGGACCCTTGCCAGTGATGGCCAGGCCGTCCTTGTAGTTCAGCGTCGAGTGGCTGACCCGCACGCTCACATCACCTGCGGGCAACTGCGCCTCGTCCATCTGCGCAACCGCTGCGCGATAACCCGATTCCTCCTTCGTGATCAAGATGCCGTTGAACAATTTGCTCTCCTTGGAAAATAGACCGATCGTCTAGTGGTTGACAAAAAAATCACTTCGACCGGAAGCCGGCGAAGAAGAACTGCGTGAACACATCCAGCGGCGCGGCGCGGCGTTCGAGCTTGGCGCGCAAGACTGCGCCTTCCCAGCCGATCCAGAAGAACTCGGCCACTTGCTGCGCATTCACTTCACTCGTGAGTTCGCCCACCTGCTGGGCTTCAACCAGGCACAGTGCGAAACGTCGCTGCCAATCCTCGAAGGTGTGCTGCAGCCGCGCCCGAAAGCTCTCAGGCAATGCGCCCATTTCTTGGCCGAGATTGCCGATCAGACAACCCCGGCGATAGCCAAAGCGCGCCATGGACGACTTGGCGTCATCGATGAAAGCGTGCAGGCGGGCAAGGGGTGTGAGCGTCCGGTTCAGGAGGTGACGGTCAAGCTTGGCCGCGAAGAATTCGCCATAGCGATCGATCAGGCCCAGGCCAAAAGCTTCCTTGCTGTCGAAGTAGTGATAGAAGGAGCCCTTGGGAACACCCACCCTGCTGAGGATTTCCTCGATGCCCGTCGCCGAGAAGCCCTTTTCGGTGAGAACTTCCAGGCCGGCGCGCATAAGCAGCTCGCGCGCATCTGTTAGGCCGTCGCGCTGTCTCGGAGGCCGGCCACGGCGGCGGATGGGGTCTTGCACCTGCATCGAACAATATTAGACCGATTGTCTCTAAAAATGCAAGTGGCAACCGAAGTCAGTGGTTTTCAGCCACCGACAGCATCGCGCCCATCGAATACGTCCACTCTGTCGCGGGGCAACGCTTCAACAAGTCGGCATGCCAACGGGCCTTGTTGCCCAAGCTCGATGGACGCAGTGTAGGTTCTCAGAGTAGATGCAAAAATTCTCATCACTTGCAAAAACTCTGACGCCTTTCACCAGCATCTTTCGACTGGAAATATCAGCGGGGCTGAGTTTTTCTGTTGGATTCCACCGATCTCTGACCCGCGGGGGGTGCGGACGAAAACTTGGACTACTAGTGTGGTGTCTCAAAAGTAAGCATCAAATAATGGTACTCGCTGCCCGCGCCACAGATGCCAAGATGGTGTCCGCACTTTTATGCCACACGAACGGCTTGGGATCCTCGTTGTGACGATCAATGTATTCCCGTATGGATTGCTCCAGCTGAGCAACGCTGGTGTGGGCGCTGCGCTTGATCCACTGCTCGCTGATCTGGCTAAAGAAACGCTCGACCAGATTGAGCCAGGACGCTGAGTTGGGCGTGAAGTGAACGTGGTAGCGAGGATGGGCTGCTAGCCAGGCCCGCACTGCCTGCGTCTTGTGCGTGCCGTAGTTGTCCATGATCAGGTGGATGTCTTGTTCGCCAGGCACCGCTGCATCGATGGCTTTGAGGAACTGCAGGAATTCCACACTGCGGTGACGGCGCTTGAGCTGTCCTATGACTTTGCCAGTGGCCACATCCAGCGCTGCAAACAGCGACGTTGTGCCATGGCGCTTGTAATCGTGCGTGCGCGTGCTGGGTTTGCCAAACGCCAGTGGTAACCCTGGTTGGGTGCGATCCAGAGCCTGGATCTGGCTCTTCTCGTCCACGCACAGCACCAAGGCGCGATCGGGTGGTGCCATATACAGCCCCACCACATCCCGTACCTTGTCCACGAAATGGGGATCCGTCGATAGCTTGAAGGTTTCTTGCAGGTGCGGCTTCAGCCCAAAGGCATGCCAGATGCGCTGCACCGTCGCGGGCGATACGCCAGCGTGCCGACTCATCTGGCGCACGCTCCAGTGCGTGGCGTTGTCAGGCTTGCTCTGGCGAACCTTGTCCACAATGAGCTGAACCTGCTCGTCGCCCACACTGCGCGGGCGGCCAGCGCGCGGGGCATCGGTCAAACCCGCCAGACGATACGCCTGGTAGCGCCGCCGCCACTTGGAGACAGTTTGCACCGTCGTGCCCAAGCGTTGGGCAATCATGGTGCCCGACTCCCCATCTGCGCAGCCCAGCACGATTCGCATGCGCAGCTTCTCGTCCTCGGGCGCTTTGCGTACGCGCAGTCGCGCATGCAGCTCTGCGCGCTCGGCATCGGTGATCTGCAGCTTCGTGGCGGGGCGTCCAGGGTGGGCCATCAGCGTAGTCTCCTATACGCAAGCTGCTTCGACCAACACCGGTCAAAATAGTTATATCTATTTTTGAGACACCACACTAGCGGGCTGAAGATCATCTCTTCATGTTGATTTCCACGCAGAAGTGACCCACTAACCCCCAGGATTTCCATCTAAACCTGACCCACGTACTAACCCTACCGGCTACAAACCCAACCTGCTAATCCTTGATGACTTTGGAATCGGGGAACCCAACCGCAGCGCAAGTCTTGCTCGATGTTGCCGACCGGCGCATGCGCACGGGATCTCTGCTTCTGACCAGTCAGTACCCCGCGGACACTTGGCACGGTTTCTTCCCAGATCCAACCGTCGCGGATGCGGTTCTTGATCGCGTGGTGCATCAAGCTCATCGGGTCCAGCTGAAGGGCGAATCGATGCGCAAGATCAGAGGGCGAGCTGCTCTGAATCCTGGCTGATAAGGTCGCGCTTTCCTGGTCGTTACCTTGCAATGGGGCGGCCTGTTCCTACAGCTGCAGAGCGGCTGCAGCCATCGCAAAACTGAGCCAAGCTGGCGTTCCCATATTGATAGGTAGCCGATCGCCAGCTCCAAGGCTAGACTTCAGGAATCGGCCACAACCGGTCCTTCGGGAAGTGCCGGAGAATCCTCTCTCCTAAACAGGTAATTTAGGTTTTCAGTCAAAGAGGCGCGCTCAATCTTCAGCGTGACTTAGCCACAAGCAGACGTTCGTGAAGGAACTCGAGATGAAGGAGCTCACCCAGGGGGTGGTCGAGGGGGTGGGCCGACAAGCGCGGCTCGACCGACCGACCTTTGATCCTGAACTGCGCGCAGGCTTGGCGATCGTGGGCGGAATGTTCCCGCCGACTGTGACCAGCGACCTGATCGACTTCATGCGGGTGTCCTACGCAGGGCCGCCTCTCGAAACGCTGATCGGCGGGCGAAACATCCGCTGCGAGGAACGCGTCTTCGAGGGTTACGAGGGTCACCCTCTCAAGGCGTCCGTCTTCCGTCACGAGCGTGCCTCCGGGCAGCGCCCCGGTGTGCTTTTCGTGCATTCCGGGGGTCTGATGTTCGGCGATCGGTTCAGTGGGTTGGACCGGATGATCGATTTCGTCGAACAGCTGGGCGTCGTGCTCGTGTCGATCGAGTACCGCCTGGCGCCAGAGTATCGCGATCCTTATCCGCGGGAAGATGTGTACGCGGCGCTGGAATGGATGGCATTGCATGCGGAGTCGCTCGGCGTGCGCCTCGATCGCCTGCTGATTGCGGGCGCCAGCGCAGGGGGAGGTTTGGCGGCCGGTGCAGCCCTCGCGGCGCGCGATAGGGGCGGTCCCCGCCTGTGCGGGCAGCTGCTCGACTACCCCATGCTGGACGACCGCGGCATCACGAAGTCCACGCTTCAGTTCGATGGCATCGGCGTCTGGGATCGCGTGAGCAACGAGACCGGCTGGGGCGCGCTGCTTGGCGAAGCGCGCGGTGGTCCGGATGTGTCGCCGTATGCCGCGCCAGCTCGTGCAACTGAGCTTTGCGACCTGCCGCCCGCGTTTCTCGACGTCGGTAGCGCCGAGATATTTCGCGACGAAACCGTGGCCTATGCGGACGCCTTGTGGAATGCCGGCGGGCAGGCCGAGCTTCACGTGTGGCCGGGTGGGTTCCATGCGTTCGACATCTTCGCGCCGCATACCGCACTGTCACGTGGAATGATCGCCACGCGCAGTGCATGGATGTCGCGCGTGTTGGGCGATTGAGGACTGTATGCAGGAACTGCTGGCTCGACTGAAGGCCCTTGACCCCAACGCCAGCCTGGCGTTGAGGGTCATCGCGTGCTTCGACGAATTGGTTCGAGGTGGCGTCAACATCCAGGGGCTTCTCGGGGCAGCAGCCTCGCTCTCGGGCTGTGTAGCGGGGTTCGCCGGGCATCAATCGGAGCGTACGCTCCGCGTCTCGCCGGACGGGCAGAGCCTGAAGGGCATTGCCTCAGCGCCGCGAGAAGGATCCTTGGCAGCAAACGGCATGACCGTGTGGCTGGAGCGTCAGGGGCCAGCCCATGTGAACGATGCGATGATCCTCGAGCGCCTCGCGCTTGCGCTGGCCATCCGCAGCGGGCACCAGGCGGACGATCCATTGCGCCGGCTCGGCGATCTGCTCGACGCCAACGTGGACGTGGAGCAGCGCCGCGCGACGGCTGCCAAATTCGGATTGGCGCCGCACCTGAAGTACCGAGTTGCAACCTTGCCGCTCTTCGCGACCTGGAAGCAACACCGGGATCTGCTGGAAGACGTCGTCCACACCCACTACGGTCCGCTGCACGTGTGCGTGCTACGCGCCGAGGTGAAACACCTCGACGCCAGCCCCTGCGGGATCGGGGTGGCTGCAGCGCTCGACGACCTTCACCGATCGCTGGCCACAGCACTCGTGAGCTTGCGTCTGTGCGCGGCGCCCGATGTGCCGGTCGTCGTTGCAGACGACTATGGTGGTCTGATCGATCTGCTCGCCCAGTGCTCGGTCGATCGACCGCTGCTCGACGTCGAGGAACTCGAAAGCGTCATGCAGCATTCATGGGCCGTGCGAACTCTGGATGCGCTGCTTCGCTCCGCATCTATCCGTGACGCATCTCGCATTGCCGGTGTCCACCACAGCACGATGCAGGCGAGACTGGAGACCATTCGCGACGTGCTGTCGTTCGACCCACTCGACGGCATCGGCCGAACCCGTATTGGCCTCGCCTTCCTCGCCTGGCGCGTTCGGCATTCGTCGGCACTGGACCTGCCACCGCCCTCCAGTAGTCGCTAGTCTCAACCGCCAAATGGCGGAATTCGGTCCCTCCAGGCGCGCCTGTCGGCGGTTACTGGCCACCCGGAGAGTTGCTATCTTCCAGCTGCCACAGGTCGCCGCCGGAGACGCGTTGGGCGAGGTCATCGTTCCGACCTCACGACGACGTTCCGCGCTCCGGCACTTGGCCTGCGGCTGTGGTTCAACAACACGGAGACAAACAATGACCGAACTCAAGAAGGCAATCGACGCCA
>NZ_QAIM01000667.1:0-1577 GCF_003061035.1 Acidovorax sp. HMWF018 | reverse complement strand
GGCACACCCCGCGTGCCCGGGGTATCGGCGGCGGTGACCGACCGCCGCGGCACGATCTACGAAGGCGCGCGCGGTGTCCGCAACACCGGAACCGGCGAGTCGTTTGAACCCGACACCGTGTGCGCGATATTTTCGACCACTAAGGCCATCGCAGGAACGGCTTGCTTGCAACTGGTGGAAGAGGGGCTTCTCGACCTCGACGCGCCTGCGAAGGAGTACGCGCCCCAACTTGCCGACATCATGGTCATCGAGGGCTTCGGCAAGGACGGGCAACCCAGGCTGCGCCCACCGAAACGCGACATCACGACACGTCACCTGCTCACCCACACAGCCGGCTTCAGCTACGACTTCTTCAACGAGACGTACACCCGCCTCGCCAACGAGCAGGGCCAGCCCTGGGTGGTCGACGCGTCGTGGAAGTCGATCAAGACGCCACTTCTGTTTGATCCGGGCGAGCAGTGGTCATATGGGAGCAACATCGATTGGGCCGGTATGGTGCTCGAGGGAATTACGGGCAAGCGGCTCGGCGAGGTCATGCAGTCGAGAGTTCTCGGTCCCCTCGGGATGGCCGACACCGCCTTCACGATGACCCCCTCCATGCAATCCCGGCAAGCAACGATTCACGCGCGCGAGGATCGCGATGGCTCGCTCGTTCCGCTCAACGGGGTGACCTTGCCGCAGGATCCGGAGGTCCACATGGGAGGGCACGGCCTCTACGGGACCGCGTCGGACTATGTGAAGTTCATCCGCATGTGGCTCAACGACGGGCGCAGCGACGGCGGCGAACAGATCCTTCGACCGGAGACCGTCGAAATGGCATCTCGCAATCATTTGCCCAAGGGCATGCACGTGAAGATGCTGCCCGGCGTCGATGCGACCAAGACGGCGGCGTCCATCCTGCCCGTATCGAGGCCACGGCTGTCCAATGACGCCGAGTTCTTCCCCGGCATGCCCAAGACCTGGGCACTCACGTTCATGATCAACGAGGAAGAAGCACCCACGGGTCGGCCGGCTGGTGCGCTCGCATGGGCCGGCCTCGCTAACCTGTACTACTGGATCGATCGCGCGAACGGCATCGGCGGGTATTGGGCGACCCAGATCTTCCCGTTCGTCGATCCGACCTCGGTAGCGGGCTTCCTTGAGATGGAAAAGGCAACCTATCAGCACGCAAAGCCTCGCGCCCGATAAGAGGCACAAGGCCGCACCGCTCGAGGAGGCAACCGGGATCATCGCGGTCTCGCCGCTGATCGGCTGTGAAGTCGGGCCGTTCGACATCCGGCGCGCGGGTGAGTGTCGGCTTTCGACCAAACGGCCCGTCCGGCGGGGTAGATCTCACGGGAGTTGATCGGAAGCCGTCCGCGCGTTGGGTCCATCGACCGGCGAGGGTCTTCTTCGGGCCCGTACCGGTGGTTCAGAGTCGAGGATTGACTGACTGCACGAACTGGCTGTTGATTTCCACGCAAAGCTGACCCTCCTGGGGATTAGTGGGGGTGCGGACGAAAACTTGGACTACTAGAAGGTAGTTCATGTATTCCTACGAAGACCGAATCCGAGCCGTTGAGCTCTACATCAAGCTC
>NZ_QAIM01000141.1:4979-30764 GCF_003061035.1 Acidovorax sp. HMWF018 | reverse complement strand
GGCGAGACCGTTCACCATCGGCCCCCCCCCCCGCCTCCCCCTGCCTCGGTGGCTTTGCAGTCTGGCACTACGCCCGGCTGCGCAATGTGCGGCTGAGCAAAATCACCGGCACCAGCCCCACCGCCACCAACGCCAGCGACGGCAATGCCGCCTCGCCCAGGCGCTCGTCGCGTGCCAGCTGGTAGGCCACCACGGCCAGGGTGTCGCTGTTGAAGGGGCGCAGCACCATGGTGGCGGGCAGCTCCTTCATCACATCCACAAACACCAGCAGCGCTGCGGCGGCGGTAGAGCGCTTGAGCAGCGGCCAGTGCACGCGCGCCAGCAGGCCTGCGCTGCCCATGCCCAGCATTCGGGCAGAGTCGTCCAGGCTGGGCGGAATCCGCGCGTAGCCGCTCTGCATGGATTGCAGGGCGACTGCACAAAACCGCACCAAGTAGGCCCACACAATGCCAAAGGCCGTGGCCGTGACCAGCGCGCCCACACCCCACTGCGGCATGGCCGCCTGCAGCCAGCCCACGGGCAACAACAGCCCCACCACGATGACGGCGCCCGGCACGGCATAACCCACGCTGGCCAGCTGCACCACGCCACGCGTGATGGCGTCGGGCTGGCGGCGCACTGCAAAAGCCAGGGCGAGCGCGATGGCGACGGCCAACGCCGCAGTGATGCATCCTAAGCGCACGCTGTGCCAAGCCCATTCCATGAACCGCTCCCACGGCAGCACCGACCAGTCGGCCGCCAGCGGCCGCAGCATGAAGACCACCGGGGCAACAAAACCCATGACCACCGGCACCGAACAGACCACCCAGGCGGCCCACCGGCGCGCACCCTGGAGCCGAAGCGGCTGCGCCTCGGCCGAGCCAGCGCGCCCGCCGCCGGTGGCAAAACGCATGCGCTTTTGCGCGCGGTGCTCTAGGTGCAGCAGCGCCATCACCACCACCAGCAGCATGGTCGCCAACTGCGCGGCGGCCAGGCGGTTGTCCATGGAAAGCCAGGCCTTGTAGATACCCGTGGTGAAGGTCTGGATGCCGAAGTAGCTGGCCACGCCAAAGTCGGCCAGGGTTTCCATCAGCACCAGCGCCACGCCAGCCGCCACGGCCGGGCGTGCCAGCGGCAAGGCCACGGCGCGGATGCGGCGCGGCAGCGGTGCACCCAGCAGGCGTGCGGCCTCCATGAGGTGGGCAGCACGCTCACCCAGGGCCGTGCGCGCCAGCAGGTACACGTAGGGGTAGAGCGAGAAGATGAACACCCAGACCGCGCCGCCCAGGCTGCGCACCTCGGGCAGCAGGCGGCCTTCCAGGCCGAAGGTGTTGCGCAGGCCCACCTGCAGCGGCCCGCTGAACTGCAGAAAGTCGGTGTAGGCGTAGGCCGTCACGTAGGCGGGCATCGCCAGCGGCAACAGCAGCAGCCATTCAAAGGTGCGGCGGCCCGGAAAGTCGAACAGCGTCACAGCCGCAGCCGCCAGCGTGCCCACCACGGCCGCGCCCAACGCTACCAGCACGCTGAGCCACAGCGTGGTCCACACATAGCCGGGCAGCACCGTGGCTGCCATTTCGCGCAGGATGGCGCCCGTCTGCGCATCGCCCTGCCCGGTGGGCGAGAACGGCAGCCACGACGCTAGCACTGCCAGCACCGGCAAGGCCAGAAAGCCTGCAAACAGGATCAGCGGGATGCTGCGAAAGACAGAAGACGGCGTGCGGCGCAAGGCGATGGGCTCGGCAGAGGAAAGAAAGCGCACACCTGCCGAAAGGCATGGGCACCCTAGTGCAGTGTTGCACGCTATCTGGCACTTAAAAACCGCGTCTTTTCGGCCAGGGCTGCGTTGCAAATCCTCGCGATACCTTCGGGTATCGCTGTGGTTTGCGCCTTGCCCTGACCAAAAATCCACCGGTTCTCAATGTGCCATCCAGCGCGCAACACTACACCAGCACCCAGGAATGCAAATGCGAATTTTAAGCATTCACCCCACCCCGCCTAAAATGCATAGATATGTTTCTTGAGGTCTCCCAACTCGAAGTGCACTACGCAGGCCGCGCACAGGCCGCCGTGCAAGGCGTCACGCTCAGCCTGAAAGCGGGTGACATCGGCGTACTGATCGGCCCTTCCGGCTGCGGCAAGACCACCCTGCTGCGCGCCGTGGCCGGGCTGGAGCCCGTGACGGGGGGGGAGATCCGCCTCACCAAAAGCGTGGTCAGCAGCGCTCGCCTGAGCGTGCCACCCGAGCTGCGCCGTATCGGCATGGTGTTCCAGGACTACGCGCTGTTCCCGCACCTGTCGGTGGGCCGCAATGTGGCGTTTGGCATCCACCAGTTGCCCAAGGCCGAGCAGGCCGCGCGGGTGGCTGAGGTGCTGCAGCTGGTGGGCCTGACGGGCAGCGAGCACCGCTACCCGCACGAACTCTCTGGCGGCCAGCAGCAGCGTGTGGCGCTGGCGCGTGCGCTGGCGCCGCGTCCCCAGCTCATGCTGCTGGACGAGCCGTTTTCCAACCTCGACGTGGACCTGCGCGAGCGCCTGGCACACGAGGTGCGCGGCATTCTCAAGGCCGCAGGCGCCACGGCGCTGTTTGTGACGCACGACCAGTTCGAGGCGTTTGCCATCGGCGATGTGATCGGTGTGATGAACGAAGGCCACCTGCACCAGTGGGACGATGCATACACCCTGTACCACCGCCCCGCCACGCGGTTTGTGGCCGACTTCATCGGCCACGGCGTGTTTGCCCCCGCCACGCTGGTGCAGCGCGACAACAACGTGGTGGCCCAAACACCTTTGGGCGACCTGACCGACCTGGATGAGTGCCCCCTGCCCAGCAGCTACCCCGCGGGTGAATGTGATGTGCTGCTGCGCGCCGACGACATCGTGCACGACGACCACGCGCCCGTGCAAGCGCAAATCGTACGCAAGTCGTTCCGGGGGTCGGAGTTTCTGTACACCCTGCGCCTGGCCAGTGGCCACACGGTGCTGGCCCATGTGCCCAGCCACCACGACCACGCGCTGGGCGAGTGGATCGGCATCCGTGCCCAGGTGGACCACGTGGTGACGTTTCCGCGTGGCTGAGGCGGTGTTGGGATCAAAATCGGCCGGATGCGCCAGTCGAATATGCCTGAATAGCTATTGAATCAATAGCAACTACCCTTCCGCTCACGACTTGCCTTTGCGCTGCAGGCCTTCCAGCCCGTTCAGGTCCACCTGCGACATCAGGCCCCGCAGCTCTTTCACGCCGATCTTGTCGCCCTCGATGCTGACCACAAGGCCGTTCTTCAGGATGGTCTTGAACTCTGCGTGGCTGCCATCCTTGTCGTAGCGCTGGTGCAGCGTGCGACCACCTTCCTGCCAGGTCTTTTCGGCGCTGGTCTGGTCTTCTTTCTCGCCCTGCGCCATGCCCATGGCCATCACCGCCATCTGCCCCAGGCCGCCCACGTCCACGATCTCCAGGCGCAGCTGCTTGTCGTCGTTACCGTATTGCGCGCTGGCCTGGCTGGTGGGCAAGCCCAGGGCGGCACCGTCCTGCACATCAAAACCCGTGCGGGGCAGGCCCGCCAGCTTCTCGGGCAGAGCCGCCTTGAGCGACTGGGCCGCAATGGCCTGACCACCACCCAGCACACCCGCAGCGGCCTTGGCGGCATCGCCCGTGGCGGCTGCGATGGCGGCCGGGTCCTGGCTCTTCTGGGCCTCTTCCATCTTGCGGGCGGCTTCTTCCATCTTCTTGCCGGCAGCTTCCAGACCGGCGGTGTCGATGGACACCTTTCCACTGGGCGTGTTCATGGTGATGGCAGGGGCATCGGCACCGCCAAACAGCGCCCCGCTGCGCGGTATGAACAGCGCACTGACGGCACCGATGACCACCCCCATCACGATGGCAGCAATGATGACCACCACCGTGTAGCCCACCGACTTTTCGGGCGCACTGCGCATGAGCACAGGCAGGCCGGTGTAGAGCAGGTAGATGGAGTACACCGCCGCCAGCAGGCCCAGCATGGCCAGCGATGGCAGCAGGCTGAACACTCCGCCCAGCAGAGCGGCCGTGCTGGCGTACACCGCCACCTTCTGTGCCTGGATGGCGTTCTTTTGCCCGCCGAAGGTGGGCGCCAGCGCATCGATGATGAAACCGAGCACCAGCAAGCCCACCAGGCTCAACCCGTATGACACGACCATGTTCACCAGCCCGGAGACAAAAGGCACGCGGATGGTGACCCCAAAACCGCCAAAGCCGATCAGCGACATGCCGATGAAACCGCAGACCGCCGGAATGGCGGCCAGGATCATGGCGTAGCGGGTGAACAGGGTGGCGGTGTCGGTGGCCTCCGCATCGATGGTGGCCCAGGCCTCCTTGGGTTGCAGAAGAATGCTTTTGGCGCGTTCAATCAGGTTCATGGTGCCCTCCCGGCAGTGTGCAAAGGCCTGCGATGAACCGCAGGCAAATGGAAAGCGCGGACGATACGGGACATTGCGCCGGGCAGACCACCTGGACGACCACCTGCAGGGCCCAAAGCGTGGAATATGCACGCTTTTGCCGCACAAAGACAGCTCGTTGGGAACCCAGGGATCCTGTGTGCGTTCTCAGGCCTTGCGCAGCTGATCGACCGTGTCGTGCAGGTGCTGCGTCCAGGTGCGGCGGTCGCGCTCGCCTGCCAGCTCCGGGGGGCCGTAGTGCACCACGGCCTCGATGGGCGGGGCGCTGAGCGTGCGCCAGATCGAGCCCACCAGGGTTTCGTCGCCGATGTAGCTGGGAGCAAAACTGGTGGCGCCCGTGGCCTTGTCGGCAAAGCGCAGGCCTACGGGCTGCACGGGCGCCTTTGCAGCCACGGCGGCCTGCAGCAGGTTGGCGTGGAAGGGCAGCATCTCGCGCCCGTCGCCCGTGGTGCCTTCGGGGAACACGGCCAGCACCTCGCCGCGCTCCAGCGCCTCCTGCATCGAGCGCACCATGCGCAGCGCATCGCGGCGTGAGCTGCGTTCGATGTAGAGCGTGCCCGCCGCCGTGGCCAGGGTGCCGATCAGCGGCCAGGCCTGCACGTCGGATTTGGAGACAAAACGGCAGTGCCGCGCCGCATGCATCACCGGGATGTCGAGCCACGAGATGTGGTTGGCCACCAGCATCACCGGGCCAGTCACCGGGGGCTGCCCCAGGATGCGCAGGCTGATGCCCGCATGGGCCAGCAGCTCCAGCGACCACACCTGCACGCGGGCGTGCTGCTGGTCGGGCGACAGCGCCGGAAACCGCAGCGCCACAATCCACAGGCCCTTGGCAATGTGGCCCAGCAGCCGCAAGAGGCGCCAACTGGCGCGCAGGAACTTCACGGCCGGGCCTTGCTATCGCAGCGTCGCGCCGTCTCAGCTGCGGTCAAAAGCGACCTGTCCGCCGACCAGGGTCATGCGCACGCGGCCGGGCAGCTCGTAGCCCGAGAACGGCGTGTGTTTGCCCTGGCTGGCGAGCGCGTCGTCCTGCACCGTCCACGCTGCCTGCGGGTCGAAGATGCAGAGGTCGCCCACGCCGCCTTCCACGATCTGGCCGACGCTGGCCTGCAAGGTGCCCAGCGCGTTGCCCAGCACGCGTGCGGGCTCTGCCGTGACCACTGCCAGCGCGCGCTGCAAAGGCACACCACTGTCTTGCGACCACTTGAGCGCCAGCGACAGCAGGAGCTCCAGACCCGTGGCGCCGGGCTCGGCTTCGGCAAACGGCAGGGTCTTGGCGTCTTCATCCACCGGGGTGTGGTCGGACACCAGCGCATCGATGGTCCCGTCGAGCAGCGCCGCGCTCAGGGCGTCGCGGTCACGTTGCTGGCGCAGGGGCGGCGTCAGGCGCGCGCGGCTGTCGAAGAAGCCGATGTCGTTTTCGGTGAGGTGCAGCGAGTTGATGCTGACATCGGCGGTGACCTTCAGGCCATCGGCCTTGGCGCGGCGCACCAGCTCCACGCCCGCAGCGCTGCTCAGGCGGCACAGGTGCACGCGCGCGCCGGTGGTCTTGAGCAGTTCAAAAATGGTGTGCAGCGCAATCGTCTCGGCCGCCACGGGCACGCCCGACAGGCCCAGCCGCGTGGCCAGCGCACCGCTGGCAGCCACGCCCTTGCCCAGGTGCATCTCTTGCGGGCGCAACCACACCGTGTAGCCAAAGGTGGCGGCGTACTGCAGCGCGCGCTGCAGCACCTGGGTGCTGGCCAGCGGCACCTCGGCCTGGCCAAAGCCCACGCAGCCGGATTCGGTCAGCTCGGCCATCTCGGTCAGCACCTCGCCAGCGAGGTTGCGCGTGAGCGCGCCCAGCGGGAACAGTCGCGACTGGTGCAGCTTCTCGGCGCGGAACTTGAGCATCTCCACCAGGCCGGGTTCGTCAAGCACCGGGTCGGTGTCGGGTGGGCAGACCAGGCTGGTCACACCACCGGCCACAGCGGCGGCCATTTCGGATTCAAGCATGCCTTCGTGCTCGTGGCCGGGCTCGCGCAGGCGCGCGGCCAGGTCCACCAGGCCGGGCAACACGATGCAGCCAGCAGCGTTGATGGTGCGGTTGGGCGCAAAGTCGGGCGGCACGCGGTTGACCCCCACGATGCGGCCCGCCGCCAGCGCGATGTCGCAGGTCTGGTCAAGGCCCGAGGCGGGGTCGATCACACGGCCGTTCTGGATCAGTATCTTCATGATTTCAAGCCAAATTGGCTGCTAGCGCTTGATTGATAAGCACGAGCAGCTATGAAAACAGGAGTATTCATCCTCAAGGTCACGCCTCGTTCCCTGCGACGATGGACATGACAGCCATGCGTACCGCGATGCCGAAGGTCACCTGCGGCAGGATCACGCTCTGCTTGCCATCGACCACGGCGGAGTCGATCTCCACGCCACGGTTGATGGGGCCGGGGTGCATGACGATGGCGTCGGGCTTGGCCAGTTGCAGCTTTTCCTGCGTGAGGCCGAAGCTCTTGAAATACTCCTGGCTGGAAGGCAGCAGCGCACCGCTCATGCGCTCGTTCTGCAGGCGCAGCATGATGACCACGTCGGCGTCCTTGATGCCCTCTTCAAGCGTGTGGCACACCCGCACGCCCATTTGCGCCATGTCCGACGGCACCAGGGTGCGCGGCCCCACCACACGCACTTCGGCGCAGCCCAAGGTGGTCAGGCCGTGGATGTCCGAGCGCGCCACGCGCGAGTGCAGCACGTCGCCCACGATGGCCACGGTGAGGTTGCTGAAGTCCTTTTTGTAGTGACGGATGGTGTACATGTCCAGCAGCCCCTGCGTGGGGTGGGCATGGCGGCCATCGCCGGCGTTGATCACGTGCACATGCGGCGCCACGTGCTGCGCGATCAGGTAAGGCGCGCCGGACTCGCTGTGCCGCACCACGAACAGGTCGGCGGCCATCGCGCTCAGGTTGGCGATGGTGTCGAGCAGCGACTCACCCTTGCTGGCCGAGCTGCGCGCGATGTCCAGGTTGATCACGTCGGCCGACAGGCGCTTGGCCGCGATCTCGAACGTGGTGCGGGTGCGCGTGCTGTTCTCGAAGAACAGGTTGAACACGCTCTTGCCGCGCAAGAGGGGCACCTTCTTGACTTCGCGGTCGTTGACGCTGACGAAGTTGGCGGCCGTGTCAAGGATGTGCGTGACGATGTCGCGCGGCAGGCCCTCGATGGACAGCAGGTGGATGAGTTCGCCGTTGCCGTTGAGTTGGGGATTGCGCTTGTGCAGCACGGTCAGGCCTCTTTAGTCTTTGTCTTGGACTTGAAATTGGAAGGTGCCGCTGTCGCCACGCGCCAGGGCCAGCGAATGGGCGACTGGCAGGGCCACCCGGGCAGCAGCAAAGTCGGCCTGCACGGGCAGCTCGCGCCCGCCACGGTCCACCAGCACGGCCAGGCGCACGCTGGCGGGGCGGCCATAGTCGAAGAGCTCGTTGAGCACGGCGCGGATGGTGCGGCCGGTGTAGAGCACGTCGTCGAGCACCAGCACGTCGGCGCCGTTCACGTCAAACGGCAGCACGGTCTGCGCACTGGCCGACAGGCCACGCTGGGCGAAGTCGTCGCGGTGCATCACCGATGACAACACACCGGCCGGGCCTTCCAGGCCCAGGTCTTTTTGCAGGCGCTCGGCCAGCCAGGCGCCACCGGAGGCGATGCCCGCCAGGCGCGTGGTGGGGGTCAACATGCTGCGCACGCCGCGCAGCAGTTCGCGGTACAGCGCCTCGGCGTCTAGCACCAAGCTACCGGACATTCCAGGGGATGGGGTGGTCATGGGAGATTCCTCAAAAACTGTTCCAGGATGATGCAGGCCGAGGCCGCGTCGGCATCCTTGGCACCACCTGCAATGGCTTCGGTGGTGCTGTAGCGCTCGTCCACCTCGAACACCTGCAAGCCAAAGCGCCCGCGCAACTGGCGTCCGAACTTGAGAGCACGCGCGGTGTTTTCGTGGGCCGCGCCGTCGGGGTGGTAGGGCACACCGATCACCAGCGCATCGGGCTGCCATTCCTTGATGCGCTCGGCCACATGGGCAAAACGGGCGTCGCCCTCGGCCTGGATGGTGCGCTGGGGTGTGGCGCTCTTGAGCATGCGGTTGCCCGAGGCCACGCCCGTGCGCTTGAGCCCAAAGTCAAAAGCAAGAAAGGTCTGGAAATGCGCAGGAACGGCTGGCGGCTGGATGGACTGAGCGGGCGCGCCAGTCATGCGTGCCCCGCCTCGGGCGACAGCATCCAGGCCTGCAAGCCCAGAAGCGACAGGGCCCGGTCGTACCGCTCGGGCACGGGCGTGTCGAAGATCACCGACAGATCGGCGGCCACCGTGAGCCAGGCGTTCTCGGCAAGCTCAGACTCCAACTGACCCTCGCCCCAGGACGAATACCCCAGCGTGATGAGCACGCGGCGGGGACCTGCGCCAGTGGAAAGGGCTTCGAGCACGTCCTTGGAGGTGGTCATCTCCAGGCCACCGGGGATGGTCATGGTGGAGGCGTAGGCCGACTCGTCGGTTTCCCCCTTGTCCATGAGCATGGGTTCGTGCAGCACAAATCCGCGCTCGGTCTGCACCGGGCCGCCCTGAAAAACGGGCTCTTTGGTGAGGTCCTCGCGGCGCAGCGACAGGTCCACCTTGTCAAACAGGCCCTTGAGGGTGATATCGGTGGGCTTGTTGATGATGAGGCCAAGCGCACCGCGTTCGCTGTGCTCACACAGATAGACGACGCTGCGCGCAAAAGACTCATCTTCCAGGCCGGGCATCGCGATCAGGAAGTGATGCGTCAGGTTGATGGGCGCAGAATCGAAAGACATCCCGCAATTTTAACGGTGAACATGCCCCCCTCCCCCGAGCCCACTTACTCCCGTGGCCTGGTCTGGTTCCGCCGCGATCTGCGTGCCCACGACCAGGCGGCCCTGTACCACGCGCTGACGCGCTGCGAGCAGGTGTTCTGCACTTTTGTCTTCGACAAGGACATCCTCGATGCCCTGCCCCGCGCCGACCGGCGGGTGGAGTTCATCCGGGAGTCGCTGGTGGAGCTAGATGAAACCCTGCGCGCACTTTCGGGGCATGAAAGGGGAGGCCTCATCGTGTGGCACGCGGTGGCCAGCGATGCCATTCCGGCACTGGCCAACGCCCTGGACGTGCAGGCGGTCTTTGCCAACCACGATGACGAACCCCAGGCGCTGGACCGCGACCGCCTGGTGCGCACGCGCGTGGCGGCTGCAGGCAAGGCCTTCCATACGTTCAAGGACCATACCCTGCTCGAGCGCAGCGAGGTGCTAACGCAGACCGGCAACCCGTACAGCGTGTTCACACCGTACAAGAATGCATGGCTCAAGAAGATCGATGTGTTCCAGCTCAAGAGCTATCCGGTGGAGCGCCACGCCCACCATCTGGCCGCCCGACCGGAAGCCTATTGCCAGCCGGTGCCCACTTTGCAGGACCTCGGGTTTGAGCCCACAGCGCTGTCCCAGCTGCGCCTGCCCACCGGCGCCCAGGGCGCACAGCAGTTATTCGACGATTTTCTCGGCCGCATCGAGCGGTATGAGGACACGCGCAACTTTCCAGCGGTGAAAGGGCCCAGCTACCTGAGCGTGCACCTGCGTTTTGGCACCATCTCGCCGCGCTTGCTGGCGCGCACGGCGCACAGCCTGATGCTGGAGGGCAACCCGGGCGCCACGACCTGGCTCAGCGAACTGATCTGGCGGGACTTCTACTTCCAGATCCTGCACCACCACCCGCATGTGGTGGGCCAAAGTTTCAAACCGGCCTACGACGCCATCGCCTGGGAGACCGGCCCCGAGGCCGATGCCCTGTTTGCCGCCTGGTGCGAGGGCCGCACCGGCTACCCGCTGGTGGATGCCGCCATGGCGCAGATCAACCAGACGGGCTACATGCACAACCGCCTGCGCATGGTGGTGGCCAGCTTTCTGGTTAAAGACCTGGGCATTGACTGGCGGCGGGGCGAGGCCTACTTTGCCACGCACCTCAATGACTTCGACCTGGCCGCCAACAACGGCGGCTGGCAGTGGGCCAGCTCCAGCGGGTGTGATGCCCAGCCCTATTTCCGCATCTTCAACCCGGTGAGCCAGAGCGAGAAGTTCGACCCGGAGGGCAAATTCATCCGCCGTTACCTACCCCAGCTCGCAGCGCTCCCCACCAAGGCACTCCACGCCCCCTGGCTGGCGCGCCCGCTGGAACTGCAGGAAGCGGGCGTGCGCCTGGGAGACACCTATCCCTTACCCGTGGTGGAGCACGATGCCGCACGACAACGCACGTTGGAGCGGTATGCCGTGGTGAAGACAGCTGCAGGGTAACAACACACGGACCCACAGACTCAAGCAGGTCGCCGAGCGCTAGTGATGCGCCGTGGGCGGCGGGTCGTCCGGCGGGGTCTCCTCCGGCGCCATCTGCATGCCCTCACCGCCCAGCGAGGCACCGGCGGCCAGCCGCAGTCGCAAACGCACATCGGTGCGGTTGTCGGCGTTAGCGATGGCTTCTTCGGGCGATATCGCACCGGTCTCCACCATGCCCAGCAGCGATTGGTCAAAGCTCCACATGCCCTGCTCACCACTGCGGGTGATGGCGGTCTTGAGTTCGTCGATCTGCCCCTTCTGAATCAACTCTGCCACATAGGGCGTCAGCAGCATGATCTCGGTGGCGGGCACCAGATGGCCCGCAAGCCCCTGGACCAGCCGCTGCGCAACCACGGCGCGCAGGTTGAGCGACAGGTCCATGAGCAGCTGGCGGTGCGCATCCTCGGGGAAGAAGTTGACGATGCGCTGCACGGCCTGGTTGGCGTTGTTGGCGTGCAGAGTGGACACACACAGGTGGCCGGATTCGGCGTAGTGCAGCGCGTGCTGCATGGTGGCCCGGTCGCGGATCTCCCCAATCATGATCACGTTGGGCGCCTCACGCATGGCACGGCGTAGCGCCTCGTCATACGACAGGGTGTCGAGACCCACCTCGCGCTGCGTCACCAGGGATTTTTTGTGGCTGTGCAGGTATTCGATGGGGTCTTCTACCGTGAGGATGTGCCCGCCAGTGTGCGTGTTGCGATGGTCCAGCAGTGCGGCCAGCGTGGTGGTCTTGCCCGAGCCTGCCGAGCCCACCGTCAAGACCAGCCCCCCTTTGAGAAACGCCAGCCGCTGGAGCACGGGCGGCAACCCCAGTTCTTCCAGCGTCGGGATCCGCGCTATCACATGGCGGATCACCATGCCGACCTGCCCCCGCTGCATGTGCACGTTCACGCGAAAGCGCTCCCCGTCGGCGGTCTGCAGCGAGAGGTCGCACTCCATCGTCGTCTCGAACTCCTTGCGCTGGGCCTCCCGCAAGATGGAATAGGCCATATGCCGCACATCATCGGCCACCAGGACTTGCTGTGTGATGGGGACAAAGGCACCCTGCCGCTTGATCGTGGGCGCAGCGCCTGCCAGCAAAAACAGGTCCGAAGCCCGCTCGCGCGCTACCAGGGCCAGGCAGGCCAGCAGCCGGGGATCGGGGGAAGGGGATGGTGCCAGCGGGTCCATCACGGAGACTCGGTCCGCCCTGTCCATGCACAGGACACCACAAGGCAAGGCAACAAGAGAACACTCCCGACCCAGGCTGACTTGCAGGGTCGGGAGTGGGCCAGCATCGTGTCAGGCCTCAGCCGCTGCAGCGATGCGGGCGTAGTGCTGGATCAGGCTCAGCAGCTCTTCGTCCGAGTATGGCTTGCCCAGGTAGTGGTTCACCCCCAGCTCCATCGCGTGCTCGCGGTGCTTTTCAGCAATCCGCGAGGTGATCATGATGATGGGCAGATCACGCAAGGCACCGTCTGCCCGGATGTTGCGCGCCAGATCGAAGCCGTCCATGCGCGGCATTTCGATGTCGGACAGAACCACCGTCGGGCGTTCTTCCTGCAGACGCTCCAGCGCCTGCAGGCCATCGGCCGCCAGGGCCACACGGTAGCCTTCGCGCTGCAGCAGACGCTGCGTCACGCGGCGCACGGTGATGGAATCGTCCACCACCAGCACCAGCGGCACCTGACTCGGTCCCGACAACTGCTGAGACACGACGGCCTTACCCGTGCCGCCTGCGGCGGGGGTGTCGGGCGCTGGTGCCATGTCGGCACTGGCCGCACGCACCTGGTCGCCATACACCGTGGCCAAGGCCACCGGGTTATAGATGAGCACCACGGCACCCGATGCCAGCACGGACATGCCCGCCAGACCCGGCAGACGGGACAACTGCGGCCCCAGGTTCTTCACCACCACTTCCTGGTTGCCCAGCACTTCGTCCACGTGCATCGCCACGCGCTGGGCAGCGCTTCGGAAGATCACCACCGGGCGGGTCTTGCCCGCCGGTTCGGTGCTGCGGGTGGACGACTGCAGCAAGGCTCCCGACCAGAAGAACGGGATCTTCTCCATGCCGTCGTCAAACACGCCGGTACGGTAAGCCTCTGCCAAGTCAGGGGCCGAGGTGCGGCGGACGATCTCGACCACGTTGGCTGGAACGCCGATTGCCAGATCACCCGAGCGCAGCATCACCACCTGCGTCACTGCGGTGGTCAACGGCAGCACCATGCGGAATGCCGCACCCTTGCCCGCCTCGGTGGAGGTTTCGATGCGACCGCCCAGCGCATTGATCTCAGCACGCACCACGTCCATGCCGATGCCCCGCCCTGCCAGACCAGTCACTTCGGAGGCCGTCGAGAAGCCTGGCATGAAGATCAGGTTGGCCGCATCCGCATCGCTCAGCTCCACGCCGGGCTCCACGATGCCCTGAGACACGGCCTTTTCGCGAATGCGCGGCAGGTTCAGACCCGCTCCGTCATCGCGGAACTCGACCGATACGTCATTGCCTTCGTGGTGCAGGTCCACCGTGATGGTGCCCGACGCTGGCTTGCCGGCCGCCGTGCGCACTTCAGGCTCTTCAATGCCGTGGGCCACGCAATTGCGCAACAAATGTTCGAAGGCGGGCGTCATGCGGTCCAGCACGCCACGGTCCATTTCGATGGAGCCGCCGGTGATGTCCAGCTTGATCTGCTTGCCGGTTTCCTTCGAGGCCTGGCGCACCACCGCGTACAAGCGCTCGGCAATCCCCTCGAACTCCACCATACGTGTGCGCAGCAGATCCCGCTGCAGCTCACGCGCCTGGCGGCCTTGGGCAATCAAGTCATCTTCAGCGCCTTCCATGGCGCGTTGCAGATTGCGCTGCACCGTGGCCACGTCATTGACCGACTCGGCCATCATGCGGGTCAACTCCTGCACCCGTGTGAAGCGGTCGAACTCCAACGGATCGAAGCCCGCAGCAGAGTCCTTGGACAGCGCCAGACGCGACTGCATCTGAGATTCGGCCTGCACCTCGATGTCGCGCAACTGCTGGCGCAAGCGGTCCAGATTGCCCGACAGATCGGTGAGTGAGCTGCGGAACTGGCCCAGGCGCGCGTCCAGGCGCGAACGGCTGATCATCACCTCGCCCGCCTGGTTGACCAGGCGGTCCAGCAGCTGTGCACGCACGCGCACCGACTGGTTGGCTGCCACTCGCAGGGGCGCCAGCTGGGATGGTCCTGGCAGGCGCACGGCCGGAGCCGTTATCGCCAGCGGCTTGGCAGAAGATGCTGCCGCCGAGGGGACGGAGGCTGCGGCCGCATCCACCACATTGGCACGCAAGGCGGGCGTGGCTTCGACCGGCAGAGTAACCACCGTGTCGGAAGGACTCTGACCAATGGCACGCAACGCCTCGAAGTTGGCTTGCAGTCCATCGAAACTGCCTTGCAACGGCTCAATCTGGTCGGCCGTGACGGTTTCTGCGTCCAGCTGCTCGATCGCAGATTCCAGCCGGTGGGCCATTTCGCCCAGGCGCATCGCCCCGGCCAGTCGCGAACTGCCCTTGAGCGTGTGCAGGGCTCGCAATACTTCGCTGCGGGCGCTGAGGTTGTCGGGGCGCGACGCCCATTGGCGCAACGCACCACCGAGCTGGGGCAGCAACTCGGCCGCCTCTTCCTCGAAGATGGGGAACAGGTCAGGGTCGATGACGTCGATCGCATCGATGTCGTCGTCCGCGTCCGGGATCGAGGCAATGGCGTGCGCGATGGCATCGTCAATGTGCTGATCGTGGTCGTGGATGACTGCAGACAGCGCGGGCGCCACATGGCCCACCACGGGGGCAGGCACAGCCGGTGCAAAAGCCTCAGGCTCTGCAGCCACCACGGGTACCTCCGCCACCGGCTCAGGTGCCAACTCGGCCGCAGCAACTTCGGACGCTTCCTGCTCTGCGGCGTCGAGGTAGGCCTGCGCATCTTCCTCGGGTGGAGACTGGGTGCTGACCACCTCGGTTTCCAGAATCTGGCGCAGTTGGGCCAGCACTTCCGGGCTCGGCTCTTTGAGGAACCCGGCAGCAAACTGGTGCAACAGGCGACGGATGTCTTCCGCTGCAGCCATGAACGCTGCCGCCTGCTCTTCGGTGCCACCCGACTGCAGCTGCACATGCTGCAGCGTGTGCTCCAGCACGCGGGCCATTTCGGACAGCGCGGTGAAGCCCACCGTGGCCGAACTGCCGGCGAGCGAGTGCGACAGGGCCACGGCCGTGTCAGGCAGCGGCTCATGCAGTTCCAGCGCCCATTCCTGCAAACAGGTCACCAAGCGACGAGACCATTCATCGGCCTCATTCAGGTACACGTTGTACAGCGGGATACCGATGCGCAGCGTGTCGATGACCTTCACCGCATCGTCGCTGCCGCCTTCTTCCTGCGGCAGGGCATCGAGCAGATGCGCCACTTCTTGCGCGGGCTCCACTTCAGCGATCAGGTCGTCTGGCAACGCTTCGGAACCGGCCACAGCCACGTCCTCGGGGGCAGGTGCTAGCAGTTCGGCAGCCTCGGCCGACTCGGCCTCCAGCAGCTTCTCCAGCTCAGCCACGTCCAGGGCCTCCAACCCATCCGAAGGAATGCGGACCTCTGTATCCACCGCGTTTTGCGGTTCGGCGGCATCGAGCACCAGGTCTTCTGGCAGCAATAGTTCGTCGCCCAGGGCGCCTGCGGGCGCTTGCAGCGGCGCATCGACAGGTTCTGCGTGATCCACTGCTGGCAAAGGCGCTTCCGCAGACACAGGTTCCAGGTCAGGCAGCTCCAGGTCGAGGACAAAGTCCACGCTGGACGGATCGACCACAGGTGCAGGTTCGTGGGCAGACTCGTTCAAAGCTGCAGTGAACACCGAGAAGTCGATCTCCTCGGCCACTTCCGGGGCAGCGTTGGCGCTCTCGACGGGCTGTTCGGGCACATGCTCGGAGATCTCGGTGGCCTGGAAATCCGGCACCGTCAGTTCTTCGCTGAGCACTTCGGCGGAGAGGGCATCCACCGGCTCTGGCGCGGCCTCGGCAAGCTCTGGCGCGGCCTGTGGTGCTGTAGGCTCGGGCGCCATACCGCCACCCGATGGCATCGCCAGCGGTACCAGCGTGCCATCCAGGCGCATGGCGTCTGCCGACCGGCGGAAGGACTCAGGGTCCCAGCCCGTCGCGCGGCCTGCGGCGATGTCGTCTGCCCAGCTGCTGAAAGCATGCAGTGCGTCGGTGGACAACTGCAACAAGGTCGGCTGCATGGGCTTTTGTTCGGCCAGCCAGACGTTGAGCACCTGCTCCATCGACCAGGCTGCTTCGCCAAAGTCATTCAGCCCCACCATGCGCGAGCTGCCCTTGAGCGTATGGAACGCACGGCGCAGTGTGGTCTGCTCGCTCAGGTCACCAGGTTCACCCCGCAGCTGCTCAATGGCAGCCAAGCCGTTGACCACCACTTCGCGTGCCTCTTCGAGGAACACGTCGAGCAGTTCATCTTCGACATCGGGCACTGGAGCGGGCGCAGCCGCCGGAGAAGCTGCTTCCAGCGGTACGGGCGCGGCAACGGCGGGAACGTCAAAGGAGATATCCGGGGCCAGGCCTGCGGGCTCTGGCGCCACGCTGGCATCGGCTGCGGGGGCCGACTCAAAATCAGGGAACGGTGCAAAGTCCGTGGGCTCGCTGACAGGCTCCTGCACCGGAAAGCGGGGAATCACGTCTGGCACCAAGGTGGCAGAACGCTCTTCCAGCTTGGCAGGCGCTTCTTCCACAGCATCAGAGGCGCGCGCACGGGTTTTACCCATGAGGATGCGCAGTTCGCCCAGTTCTTCGTCGTACACAAAGAGCTTGCGCGCCATGGTGCGCTGATAGCTCAGCATGTCGATCAGGAAACCCAATGCGCCCAGGCTGTTGCCCAGTTTTTCAAACGCGCTTTGGCGTTCTTCTTCGGGCACCTCGTTGATCAGCAGGCGCTCCACCGTGTCGCGCATGCGGACCACCGCCAGTGATGCCTGATCCAGCCCCAGCACCGACAGCACGCCGCGCATCTGCGCAAGATGCCCGGGCACAGTCGCCAGCACACCAGTGTCCTTCGGGTTGCGGAAAAACTGGTCCATGGCCTTTTCGGCCTCGCCCAGGGTCACCCGGAGCTCATCGACCACGCTGCCCATGGTCTGGTTGTCGCTGACCCGGCGGTACAGCTCTTCCATCCATTGTTCAAGGGGTTCGGGTTCGGCACCCGCCGTGACCGCATCCAGACGCTCTGCAAGACGGCTGGCGCGGGCTTCCATCTGTTCGTCTGCCGTGTCCAACTCTTCAAAAGCTGCCTGCAGGTACAGCACGGAGGTAGCCACTTCCATCGCCAATGCGGGCGACGGGGGTTCGCCCGACCGGGTGGTTGAATCCAGGGCACGCGTCAGCGCCTGCGCCAGGTTCTCACTGCCCGGATGGAGCTTGCGCAGCGAATCGCACACCAGGCTGAACTGGTCTGCCGCTGGCTTGAGTTTGTTGCGGTCGCCACCCGCCAGGGCAGACCAGGTTTCCGTGGCCGAGGCAATGCGCTTACGCGCCTGCGTCAACACCGCCGGGTCAAAACGTCCGAAGCGGGCAGTCTCGTAGTCCACCGGCTTGAAGCGGTCCAGCGCAAAGGCCTGACGGACAGCACGCAATGAGGGCGCTGCGTCCTCTGCCAGATCGGCCACCTTGGCCTGCGAGCAGAAGAACAGCAGGTCCTGCACCAGCCGGTCGGCGATCGTCGGATCGCCCTTGGCCAACGTGGCGTACTGCATGAGCACACGGGATGCCACGCGCTTGACGTACACATCTGGCAGCAAAAGGCCCGAGCCAAACGCATCGAAGAAACCCGCGCAAATTTTCCAGAACGCACGCGCCTGCCGATCTGTTTGTGCGGCCACAAAGCCCAGGCAGGTGTCGCGCAGGCTCAGGGCGGCCTTCAGGTCCCCCGCCTTGACGATGCGCAGCACAGCTGCATCCAGCCGCGCCCGCGCCTCGGGACCGTAGGGCAGAGGTGGGCGCGACACCGCACCTTCGGGTTCACGGAAACGGCGCTCTACCGGCCACAAGTCAGCGGGATGAACACGGTCAGCGCCTGCCAATGCCTGGGCATCGCGGTACTGCGGAAACAGGGCCACGGGCGATACGGCTTTGCCCGCCAGCACGGTTTCCAGATATTCGATCAGCGCAAAGCTGGCGCGCTCGATCACGGCGGCAGCGTCATCGCTGCAGGTCTCGGGGCGCTGAACAAACTTCTGCACCGCCGATTCCATGGACCGCAACACCAGCGCCGGAGGACCCATGCCCACCATTTCCAGCGCACCACAGGCTTGGTGCAGTTGCTGGCGCGCAATGCGCAGGGGGCCAGCGTCCAAAGCCGCCAGATCGGACTCGCGTGCTACCTCGGCATCACGCACAAAGCGCCGCATCGCCTTGACAGCACCGTCCAGCGATTTGCGCAGCTCGTCAAGCACCCAAGCCAAAGGACCCAGGTCCTGATCTCCCTGGGTCCCGTCGGCGGCCGGTGCATTGTTGACATCAATAGATGACATGGATTCGTCCCCGGCTGCAATGAGCCAGCTGGTTGATGACTAACTGCTGCGTCAGGCGATCTTGAAACGTGCCACCGATTGGCGCAGTTCCTCGGCCATGTGCGAGAGCTCGCGCACCTGTTGCGCTGTGGTGCGGGTACCTTCACCCGTCTGCTCGGTCACCGCAAAAATGTGCTGGATGTTGTCGGCCACTTCGTTGGCCAGAACAGCTTCCCGGGAAGTCGAAGACGAAATCTGCTCAATCAGTTCGGCCAAACGGCGCGACACGCGGTCAATCTCGGTCAGCGCGGTACCAGCGCTGTCGGACAGGCGTGCCCCTTCCACCACCCCCTGCGTGGAGCGCTCCATAGCAGCCACGGCATCCTGGGTATCGGTCTGAATGGCTTTCACCAGGGCAGAAATCTGGCGCGTCGCATCGGCCGAACGTTCAGCCAGACGCTGCACTTCTTCCGCCACCACCGAGAAGCCGCGACCGGCTTCACCGGCGGATGCAGCCTGGATGGCAGCGTTCAGAGCCAGCACGTTCGTCTGTTCGGTAATATCAGAAATCAGCTCGGTGATTTCACCGATCTCCTGCGAAGATTCACCCAGGCGCTTGATCCGCTTGGAGGTGTCCTGGATCTGGTCACGGATGGAGTTCATACCGCCGATGGCGTTCTGCACGGCCTGCAGACCCGAGTCCGCGGCTTGCAGCGACTGACGGGCCACCGTGGCGGACTCTTGCGCTTGTGTAGACACCTCGTTAATGCGGGTCGCCATGTCCAGAACGGAGCGGCCGGTTTCGCGGATTTCGCGCAGCTGCTCGGTCGATGCCGCCAGCAGTTCGGTCGAGGTGTTGTCCACCTGGGCAGTCGTCTGCGCCACGCGGGTCGCCGTGTTCTGCACGCTGCCCACCAGTTGGCGCAGCTCTTCCACCGTGTAGTTCACCGAGTCGGCAATGGCGCCGGTGATGTCTTCCGTCACGGTGGCTTCTTGCGTCAGGTCACCTTCAGCGACCGACTGCAGTTCGTTCATCAAACGCAAAATGGCGGCCTGGTTGGCGTCGTTGACGCGCTTGGCTTCCTGCTCCTGGCGCTTGGCGTCGCGTTGCTGGTTTTCAGCAGCTGCCTGACGACCACGGCTGTCCAGCAGCTGGACGCGCGAAATGCCGATACCGCACAGCAGCACGAACAAGCCTGCCAGCGCCAGAGCGGCGAACTGGCCGGCGCCCAGACCGGTCTGGGCGGACAGCTTGCTCTGCAGACCTTCCAGCTGGCGGCGCAGTGGTTCGCTGTCGGCAATGATGGCGGACTGTGCTTCGCGGGCAGACACCAGACCTTGCAGGTTGCCCAGAATCGCGCTGGCCTGGGTCCGGGTCTGTTCGTACAGCTTGATCAGCGCTTCCAGTTGTTCGCGGGTCTGCGCGTCCTTGGTGGCCGACAGGCGCAACTCGGGGCTGCCTTCCAGCAGGCCCTGCGCGATTTCCTTGAAGGAGTTCAAGTCCTTGCCCAACAGGAACACTGCCTCAGGGCTCACGCCTTCCATGGTCTGGAACTCGTTGGCAGACTTGCCGATACGCTGAGTCAACATCACCAGCTGGCCTGCGGCGGAGATTTCGGCAGCGGGCGCATTTTGTTGCAGCTTGAGCGAGGAGACCGTTTCAGCGATTTCCAGCAGGTCGGACGACTGGCGGTTGATGGTGCGCAGAGCGTCACCCACCTGCGTCAGGATCTTTTGCTGACCCATCACCACGCTGGCGTTGCGCTCAGCGCGCTCCATCAGGGGGTTGACGGCGTCCAGATCGGGCTTGAAGGGCTCACCCAGCGACTGCACACCCAGCTCGTTGTCACCGGCATTCAGGGCGCGCACGTTGCGGGCCAGCACGCCAGAGCTTTCCACCACGTCCGGGAAGGCCTGTGGGCTACCCACCAGCGCCTGCGACACCGACTTGGCAAGACGTTGCGACTGCATCAGCGACTGGCCGGTAGCAGCCAATTGCTGTGCGGAACGGTCGGCCTGCTGCAGCACCCAACCGGCAATCAGCGCCAGCACCACCACACCCACGGCCAGCAAGGCCAGCAGTCGGCGCTGATGGCCGGCAGCGGTCGAGCGGCCCAGCAGGGGCAGGCTGATGAGGTCTTCTTCGGCCTCGGGCGCGGTCAGCTCGGGCGTGTAGCCGTCGGGATCGCCCTGGACGCTGTTCATGGCTTCGGCCTGGTAGGAGTCGCGCAGTTGCGAACCATCCAGAGCCCCCGTGGCCAGGAGATCCTGCCCATCGTCGGTCGCGCCGGTGGCTGCGCCGGTGTCAGGCGTGGCGGGTTTCCGGTTGAACAGTTTTCCAAATTGATTGACGACGGACATGGTGCAGCCTTACAGAAAAACTCAAGCACTGATGCTCAGGAAAGCGGGATGTTGGGACAGGATCTGCAAGTTCAGCTCCTGCCAGCGTGTGCCACTGGAATCGATATAGGTGGTGCCGAAGAAGCTGGGTGAATCCTCGGCGGGCGGCTCGGACGACACAAACGCATCCGTGCCGCGCAGACCGGCGAGGCGGTCCACCAGCAAGGCAGCATTAACGTCGAGCGCCGCATTGAATGCCAGCAGACTGGCCTCGGACAGGGCTTGCTCGGTGCGTGCTGCGGTGGACCCCAGCAACCCGGCCAGATCCACCACCCCCACCAGGCCACCTCGCAGGTTGGCCACTCCCAGAAACCAGCTCTGGGTGTAAGGCACGGCCTGCACCGATACCCAGGGGAAGATCTCCCCGGACTGCCCCAGGGGCAGCAAATAGAAATTCCCGACGGACTCTACAGCCAGCCAGGAGGACACAGACGTACCTTCGGACCTTGCAGCCTGCAAACGGCTGGCAAGTCGGGTCTGGAGCTCCCGTAGGGCTTCGCGGTTTGCCATGAGCGCGCCGCTGCCTCAGTTCAGAGCGTCAATTTTGGCCTGCAGCTCTGCGGGATCCACCGGCTTGGTGATGTAGCCGCGCGCACCCTGGCGCATGCCCCAGACACGGTCGGTTTCCTGGTTCTTGCTGGTGCACATGATGATGGGCACATCAGCGTAAAGGGGGTCGCGGGTAATGGCACGCGTGAGCTGAAACCCGTTTTGGCCCGGCATCACCACATCCATCAGGATGAGGTCAGGCTTTTCTTCGGCCAGACGGCGAAACGCCTCTTCGGCATTTTCTGCGGTACGGACTTGCATGCCTTTTTTCTGAAGCAGGTCCGTCAAAAACATCAACTCGGTCTTCGAGTCGTCGACGACCAATACTTTCTGAATGGGCATTACATGGCTCCTTGTTGGGAATTGCCAAACTGCTGCACTGCCTGCAACAGCTGGTCTTTGGTAAACGGCTTGGTGAGATATTCCTGGCAGCCGACCATGCGCCCACGCGCTTTGTCGAACACTCCGTCCTTGGAGGACAGCATCACCACCGGGGTATCTGCGAAACGGGCGTTGCGCTTGATGATGGCGCAGGTCTGGTACCCGTCGAGCTTGGGCATGAGGATGTCGCAGAAAATCAGCTGAGGCTGGTAATCGTTGACTTTGGCCAAAGCATCAAAGCCGTCGTCGGCCAACAAGACTTCGTGCCCCCCCTGCTTGAGAAAAATCTCGGCGCTTCGACGGATGGTGTTGCTGTCATCCACCACGAGCACTTTGAAAGATGCGCCTGTTGTAGTCAATTGTCACTGCTCCCGATGGAGAAAATAAACAACGCAGCAGCGATAGGTGCTGGAGCGCCTCAGATCTGGACCATCTCGAAATCTTCCTTGCGGGCGCCACATTCTGGGCAGGTCCAGTTCATCGGGACCTGATCCCATGGGGTGTTGGGTGGAATGCCGTGTTCGGGAGACCCCTCAGCCTCGTCATAAATCCAGCCGCAAATCAAACACATCCAAGTTTTAAAGTCGGTCACAGCTTAAAGGGCCTTCACATAGAATGCAACGATTGTATCTAGTGATCTCCGCGGCCTGCAGCTTCCGTGCCACCCCTCCAGCAGGATCTGGTCCATGACCATCAAAGCCTCCCTTCCCCCCCCAGAAATCCCAGATATTGACGACGATGACGCGGAGGAAGCGAGCCCGGCCTGTGTGCTGGTGTTCAATGCCAGCGACCCCAGCGGAGCCGGCGGACTGACCGCCGACATCACCACCATCGCCTCGGTCGGCGGACATCCGATCGCCGTGGTCACCGGGGCCTATGCCCGCGACACCGCTCAGATTTTTGACCACTTCAGCTTCGACGACGAGGCTGTGTCCGAGCAGGCGCGGGCCGTGCTGGAAGACCTGCCCGTACAGGCCATCAAGGTCGGCTTTGTCGGCAGCCCCGAGAACATCAGCACCATTGCCGAGATCACGACCGACTATGACGAAGTCCCCGTGATCGCCTACATGCCCAACCTGTCCTGGTGGCGTGACGAGCTGATCGACGAGTACCTCGACGCCTTCCGCGAGCTGCTGCTGCCCCAGACCTCGGTGTTGGTTGGAAACCACAGCACCCTGTGGCGCTGGCTGCTGCCTGACTGGACGGGCGAGCGCAGCCCCACCGCCCGGGACATTGCCCGCGCAGCGTCCGAGATGGGCGTGCCCTACACATTGGTCACTGGCATCCCCTTGCCCGAGCAGTTCGTCGAGAACGTGCTGGCCTCGCCGCAGACCGTGCTGGGCAGTGGCAAGTTCGAGCTGTTTGACGCCACCTTCTCGGGCGCGGGCGATACGCTCTCGGCCGCACTCACTGCCCTGGTGGCCAGCGGCAACGACTTGGGAGAAGCCACCAGCGAAGCGCTGGGTTACCTCGACCGCTGCCTGGACGCGGGCTTTCGCCCCGGCATGGGGCACATCGTGCCCGACCGCATGTTCTGGGCACAGCCCGAGGACGACGAGACTGACGGCGACGAAGAAGAAACCACGATTGATGAAACACAGGCCCTGGAGGGTTTTGTGATGCCACCCCATGACACCAAGCACTGATCTCAATATTCCCCTGTTCGAACGCGCCAAGGCGCTGATCCCCGGAGGCGTGAACTCGCCCGTGCGGGCCTTCAAGGCGGTCGGAGGCACACCCCGCTTCGTCAAGCGCGCGCGAGGCGCCTACTTCTGGGATGCGAACGACCAGCGCTTCATTGATTACATCGGCTCCTGGGGCCCGATGATCCTCGGCCACGGCCACCCCGCCGTGCTCGACGCGGTGCAGAAGGCTGCGCTCGAAGGCTTCAGCTTTGGCGCCCCCACCGAGCGCGAAGTCGAGCTGGCCGAGGAGATCCTGAGCCTGGTGCCGTCCATGGAGATGATTCGTCTGGTCAGCTCGGGCACCGAAGCGGGCATGAGCGCCATCCGCCTGGCCCGTGGCGCCACGGGCCGCAGCAAGTTCATCAAGTTTGAAGGCTGCTACCACGGCCATGCCGACTCGCTGCTGGTCAAGGCCGGCTCGGGCCTGGCCACGTTTGGCAATGCCACCAGCGCGGGTGTGCCGCCCGAAGTGGTGCAGCACACCCTGGTGCTTGAATACAACAACGTCGCCCAGCTGGAAGAAGCCTTTGCCCTGCACGGCAAGGAGCTGGCCTGCGTGATGATCGAACCCATTGCGGGCAACATGAACCTGGTGCGCGCGAGCGTGCCGTTCATGCAGCGCTGCCGCGAGCTGTGCACCGAATACGGTGCGCTGCTGGTGCTGGATGAAGTGATGACCGGTTTCCGCGTGGCCCTGGGCAGCGCGCAAAGCGTGTACGCCAAGAGCATCCCCGGCTTCCAACCCGACATCACCGTGCTGGGCAAAGTGATTGGCGGTGGCATGCCGCTGGCGGCCTTTGGTGGCCCGCGCGCCATCATGGAACACCTCGCGCCACTGGGCGGCGTGTACCAGGCGGGCACGCTGTCGGGCAACCCGGTGGCCACGGCCTGTGGCCTGGCCACGCTGCGCGAGATCAAGAAGCCCGGCTTCTTCGATGCGCTGTCGGCCCGCACCCGCTCGCTGGTCGATGGCCTGCAAGCCGCTGCCACGGCGGAAGGCGTGCCGTTCTGCGGTGACTGCGAGGGCGGCATGTTTGGCTTCTTCCTGCTGCCCGAACTGCCGCAGAACTATGCCCAGGTGCTCCAAACCGACAGCGCGCGCTTCAACCAGCTGTTCCACGGTCTGCTGGACCGGGGCATCTACATTGCACCGGCCTTGTATGAAGCGGGCTTCGTGAGCGCCGCCCACACCGCCGACGACGTGGCAGCCACCGTGGCTGCTGCGCGTGAAGTATTCAAGACGCTCTCAAAATAATAGCTAGCAGCGCATATTGCACTAGCGCTTCCTGCCAATTTGGCACCGAATGGCCCTCCCGAGGGCCATTTTTCATGGCGACGAGGCTTGTGGCGGACAGTCACAGCAGTCCGCGCAGTTCGCGGGCGGCCTCCTGCAGCAGCGGCAGCATGTCGCGCTGCAGGCTGCCCTCGTCCATCTGCTTGGGCGACGCCACCACGTTGAGCGCCGCCACCGTATGGCCCTGCAGGTTGCGCAGCGGCACAGCCAGCGCGTGCACGCCCAGCTCGTGCTCCTCCACGGCCAGGCAATAGTCGTCCCGCCGCACCTTGGTGATCACCTGCCGCAGCGGGCCTACCTGCGTAATGGTTTGGGGCGTGAGGCGGTGCAGGGGCCGGTTCTTGAGCCAGGCGGTCAACTCCGCCGGGGGCAGCGCCGCCAGCAACACGCGGCCGGTGGACGTAGGGTGGGCCGGCAGCCGCGCGCCCAGGTGCAGGCCATAGGCCAGCACCCGCGACGGCGCGCCATACACGCCACTGCGCGCCACGATCACCACCTCATCCCCATCCAGCACCACCGCCGAGAATGACTGCTGGGTCTGGGCTGCCAGCCGGTTCAGCGTGGGCTGCAGCACGCGCGGCAACCGGGCAGACGCGAGGTAGCTGCCCGAAAACCGAAGCACCTTGGGCGCCAGCCAGAAGTAGCTGCCATCCGTCTCCAGATACCCCAGGTGCGCCAGGGTCAACAGGTGCCGCCGCGCCGCTGCCCGCGTGAGGCCGGTGCGCTGCGCCGCCAGCGTGGCGTTCAGACGCTGGCGCTCGGTGTCGAAACTCTCCAGCACGGCCATGCCTTTGGCCATGCCTTCGATGAAGTCTGCCTTGGCGATGGGAGTGGAAGCCATGGGGGTGACGGGTTGGGGACCGGGGAATTGAGCGGGGTTCTAACGCCGGGGCTACCGGGGCCCTGCAGCGACTCGGTGCACTCACCACCGGGCCTGACCACCCGCATCACCCCGGAGACTGCGCGATCATCGCACAAAGCATCGACTGATCGCACGCAATCGGCAGCGCCGGATATCGCTTTGATCTGGATCAACCTACGCTCAAGGCCACTGGTTTTCGGTATCCCCATCTCCCCCACCCCATTCCCAGAGGTTTCCCATGCGCACCCAGGTTGCCATCGTTGGTGCCGGCCCCGCCGGCCTGCTGCTCGGTCAGTTGCTTCACAAGTCCGGCGTTGACGCCGTCATCATCGAGCAGCGCAG
>NZ_QAIM01000141.1:0-4963 GCF_003061035.1 Acidovorax sp. HMWF018 | reverse complement strand
GCCGCATCCGCGCCGGGGTGCTGGAGAAGGTCTGCATGGACCTGCTGGACCAGGCGGGCGTGAGCGCCCGTGCCCATGCCGAGGGCCTGCCCCACGACGGCATCGAGCTGCTGTTCAAGGGCCAGCGCCACCGCATCGATCTGCACGAGCTGACCGGCGGCAGCCGCGTGACGGTGTACGGCCAGACCGAAGTCACGCGCGACCTGATGGATGCGCGCGCAGCGGCCGGCCTCACCACCGTGTACGACGCACAGAACGTGCAAGTGCACGACTTTGACGGCCAGCACCCACGCGTGACGTACGAAAAGGATGGCCAGACCCACGAGCTGGCGTGTGACTTCATCGCGGGCTGCGACGGCTACCACGGCGTGTGCCGCGCCAGCGCACCGGCCGACCTGCTCAAGACCTATGAGCGCGTGTACCCCTTTGGCTGGCTGGGTGTGCTGGCCGATGTGCCACCGGTGTCGCACGAACTCATCTATGCCAACACCGAACGCGGGTTTGCGCTGTGCAGCATGCGCAGCGCCACGCGCAGTCGCTACTACGTGCAGGTGCCTACGACTGACAAGGTCGAGAACTGGACCATCGACCAGTTCTGGACCGAGCTGGGCAACCGCCTGGACCCCGAGGCCCGCGCCAATCTGATGACCGGCCCCGCTCTGGAGATGAGCATCGCCCCGCTGCGCAGCTTTGTGGCCGAGCCCATGCGCTTTGGCCGCATGTTCCTGGCCGGTGATGCTGCCCACATCGTGCCACCCACGGGCGCCAAGGGCCTGAACCTGGCCGCCAGCGACGTGGGTTATCTGTGGACCGCGCTGACCGAGTTCTACAAAGAAAAGTCAGCCGTTGGCATCGACACCTACTCCGACCGCTGCCTGCGCCGTGTGTGGCGTGCCGAGCGCTTCTCCTGGTGGTTCACTTCGCTGATGCACCGCTTTCCGGAAACCGGCGAGTTCGGCCAGAAGATCCAGGAAGCGGAGCTGGACTACCTGGTGCACTCCCGTGCGGCCTCGGTGTCGCTGGCGGAAAACTATGTGGGCCTGCCGATGAACTTTGGGGCCTGAGCCCCAGCAGGCCTCCAGACCCGGCCGCCATCGCCATTCAGCGGGCGGCGGATGCGGGCTCTGCGGCCGACGCGCCCTGTGCCGCGGCGGACGGCACCGGCAGCGACACCAGCCACTGCGCCATCTCGCGCGCCTGGGCTTCCGTGACTTGCAGGTGGCGCGGCATCAAGGTGCGGCCCCACTCGCCCACACTGCCGTTGCGGATCTTGCCGGCCAGGTAATCGACTGCGTCGGCGCGGTCACGGTACCGCGCTGCTACCTGCTGGAACGACGGGCCTACGTAGTAGCGCTCCATGCCATGGCAGCGCAGGCAATCGGATGCCTCCACCATACGAAGTCCGGCCGGTGCGGAGGGCGGTGAGGCAGCGCTGCCTTCTAACCCGCCTGCACCCGACGCGCCCTGAGCGGCACTCGCAGCGCCCGGCCCCGGCTGCAGCATGCGCCAGCCCAGGTTGAGCATGCCCAGCACCACCAGTGCCATGAACACCATCAGGGCCCACCCCAGCCAGCGGGGCCGGGGTGGCGGGGTCTCATCGTCGCGGTGCATGCGCGCGCACCGCCGCGAGCCCCGTCGCGATACCCATCATCTCAGTGGCGGAAGTGGCGCACACCGCTGAAGACCATGGCCACGCCACGCTCGTTGGCGGCGTCGATCACTTCGTTGTCGCGCATCGAACCACCGGGCTGGATCACGCAAGTAGCGCCCGCATCAACCACCACGTCCAGGCCGTCGCGGAAGGGGAAGAAGGCGTCGCTCGCTACAACCGTCCCTTGCAAGGTCAGGCCTGCGTGGCCTGCCTTGATGCTGGCGATGCGGGCCGAGTCCAGGCGGCTCATCTGGCCCGCACCCACGCCCATGGTCATGCCGCCCTTGCAGAAGACGATGGCGTTGCTCTTGACGTACTTGGCGACCTTCCAGGCGAACAGCAGGTCTTCCATTTCTTCCAGCGTGGGCTGCTTCTTCGTCACGACCTTGAGGTCGATGAGCGACAGCTCGTGGTTGTCAGCGGTCTGCAGCAGCAGGCCCGAGCCAATGCGCTTGGCATCCATGGCGTTGCGGCCACGTTCCCAGTCGGTCTTGCCCCCGTGTGCGGGCAGCGCGATCTTGAGCAGACGCACATTGGCTTTGGCCTTGAAGATCTCCAGCGCCTCGGCGGTGAAGTCAGGGGCCATCAACACCTCGACAAACTGTTTGCTCACCTGGGCTGCCGCCTGGCCGTCCACCACGCGGTTGAAGGCGATGATGCCGCCGAAGGCGCTGGTGGGGTCGGTCTGGAAGGCCTTGCTGTAGGCGCTCAGCGCGTCCAGGCCCACGGCCACGCCGCAGGGGTTGGCATGCTTGACGATCACGCAGGCGGCCGCTTCAAAGCTCTTTACGCATTCCCAGGCGGCATCGGCGTCGGCGATGTTGTTGTACGAAAGCTCCTTGCCCTGCAGCTGCACGCCGGTGACCAGGGAGCCGGGCGCGGGGTGCAGGTCGCGGTACAGCGCGGCCTGCTGGTGGCTGTTTTCGCCGTAGCGCAGGTCCTGCACCTTGGTGAAGATGCCGTTGCTCTGGCCGGGGAACTGGGTGCGCGTGGGCACATAGGTTTCCGACAGTTTTTCTTCTTCAAACGTGACGGAGGAGAGGTAGTCGCTGATGGCGCCGTCGTACTGCGCGATGCGGTTGAACGCGGCCACCGACAGCGCAAAGCGCAGCTTGTCGCTCAACTTGCCACCGGCCTTCAGCTCGGCCAGCACGGCGTCGTACTGGTCGGCCGAGGTGATCACGCCCACGTCCTTCCAGTTCTTGGCGGCGCTGCGCACCATGGCGGGGCCGCCGATGTCGATGTTCTCGATGGCGTCGGCCAGCGTGCACCCGGCCTTGGCCACGGTGGCTTCAAAGGGGTACAGGTTCACCACCAGCAGGTCGATGGTGTCGATGCCGTGTTCCTTCAATGCCGCCATGTGTTCCGGCAGCTCGCGGCGGGCCAGCAGGCCGCCGTGCACCTTGGGGTGCAGCGTCTTCACGCGGCCGTCCAGCATTTCGGGGAACTGGGTGACTTCGGCCACCTCGGTCACGGGCAGGCCCTTGTCGGCCAGCAGCTTGGCCGTGCCGCCGGTGGACAGCAGCTTGATGCCCAGCGCGTGCAGCGCTTGCGCGAATTCGACGATGCCGGTCTTGTCAGAGACGGAGAGAAGTGCGTTCATGGTGGTGGTGCGGAGGTTTTGAATGAAAACAGGCTATAGCGCTAGTGCATCATGCGCTGATAGCTACAAAATAAATAGCAACTAGACGCAATCCATCAGAGCAGCTTGTGCTCGACCAGCTTCTTGCGCAGGGTGTTGCGGTTCAGGCCCAGCCATTCGGCGGCGCGCGACTGGTTGTTGTCGGCCTGCTGCATCACGACTTCCAGCAGCGGCCTTTCGACCACACGCACCAGCATGTCGTACATGCCATCGGGCGTCTCGCCGCCCAGGTCGCGAAAGTAGCCCTGCAGGCTTTCGCGCACGCATTCTTCGATGTGTTTCTTGCTCATGCAACCAATCCCTCTTGTTCTTCTGTGTCGGCATCCACGTCAGTGGCGACAGGCAGCCGGTCCATCTGTTGGCCCAGGGCGCCCAGGTAGTCGGCCACGGCCTGCCACTGTGTGGTGCAGTCTTCGATCGTATTGATATGTGCCCGCAAGGCCTCGCCGCCCGGCAGCGCGCGCAGGTACCAGGCAATGTGCTTGCGCGCACTGCGCACGCCGGTCAGCTCGCCATACAGGCTGTAGTGGTCTTGCAGGTGGTCCAGCAGCAGGCGCCGCACCTCGGCCACCAGCGGTGGCGCCAGGTGTTCGCCCGTGGCCAGGAAGTGGCCGATCTCGCGGAAGATCCATGGCCGGCCCTGTGCGGCGCGGCCGATCATGATCGCGTCGGCACCGGTGGCGGCGAGCACGTCGCGCGCCTTCTCGGGCGAGGTGATGTCGCCGTTGGCCACCACAGGCACCTTCACCGCCGCCTTGACGGCCGCGATGGTGTCGTACTCCGCATGGCCCTTGTAGCCCTGCTCGCGCGTGCGGCCGTGCACGGTGAGCATCTGGATGCCCACGCTTTCAAACTGCCGCGCCAATGCCACGGCGTTCTTGTGCTCCTGGCACCAGCCGGTGCGCATCTTCAGCGTGACAGGCACGTTGAAGGGAGCGCAGGCCTCGACCACCGCAGCGGCGATCTCCACCGCCAGCGCCTCGTTCTGCATCAGGGCGGAGCCCGCCCATTTGTTGCAGACCTTCTTGGCCGGGCAGCCCATGTTGATGTCGATGATCTGCGCGCCGCGTTCCACGTTGTAGGCCGCAGCCTCGGCCATCATCGGTGCATCGGTGCCGGCGATCTGCACGGCAATGGGCCCCGGCTCCCCTTCATGGTTGGCCCGGCGCGAGGTTTTGAGGCTGTTCCACAAATCCTTGCGCGAGGTCACCATCTCGCTCACCGCATAGCCCGCACCCAGCGCCTTGCACAGCTGGCGGAACGGCCGGTCGGTGACGCCCGCCATCGGGGCGACGAACAACCGGTTCGCCAAAGGAATGTGGCCAATTTGCATGGGCGGGGATAGGGAGGGGGAGGCAGCAACAGATGCTGAAAAAGGAGGCGGGATTGTACCTGCTCAAAATTTCAGCAACTGAAATGGAGCACACACCGTATCTATCTGCCGGTCGGGCTCTATTGAGTCAGCCCACTGGACGCCTCCCTCGCCCCCCACTCGGTCCCTGTGGCGCAAGCACCGCAGCGTCTCAACGCGCTGAGTGCAGGTTCACCGTGCGGCGAGATCGGTGTCTGCAGCCTGTGCGGGCGGCACACCCCGCTGCGCGAAATGCCACCAGGCATCCGGCAGGTTGTCGAACCGGTGGCGCGCCATGAGCGCCAGCAGCCACTGGCGG
>NZ_QAIM01000140.1:0-5357 GCF_003061035.1 Acidovorax sp. HMWF018 | reverse complement strand
GTGCTGAGCCAGCCCGGCACCGACGACGAAGAGGCGCGCGTGTTCGCCTTTGTGCGCATGCCCTTTGGCAATGCGGACGAAGGGCGCTTCATGGTGGTGGGGCTCTCGCAGCCGCTGGCCGTGGTGCAGGGCGAGGTGCTGGACCTGGGGCGCAGCATCCTCAAGATCCTGCTGGTGCTCAGCGTGGTGGGCGTGGCCCTGGCGGCCGGGGTGTCGCGCCTGGTGACCCAGCCGCTGCAGGCCATGGTGAAGGCGGCGCAGGCGTTTTCGCGCGGGGAGTCTCACGGCGCGCTGCCGGTGCACCGGGGCGACGAGGTGGGCGAGCTGGCCCGCAGCTTTCAGGACATGGAGCAGCAGATCAGCCGCCAGCTGGCCGAGCTGAACCTGAGCCGCGACGCCATGGCCCACCTGGCGCACCACGACGCACTCACCGGCCTGCCCAACCGCCGCATGTTCGAGCAGCGCCTGGCCCAGGTGCTGGAGCTGTCGCGCCGCAGCGGCCGCAGCTGTGCCCTGTTGTTCGTGGACCTGGACGACTTCAAGGCCATCAACGACACGCGCGGGCATGCCGTGGGCGACCTGGTGCTGCAGGCGGTGGCTCGCACCATCGTCGGCGCCGTGCGGCAGGTGGACACCGTGGCCCGGCTCGCCGGGGACGAGTTCACGGTGCTGTGCGAAAACGTGGATTCCGAAGAGGCCGCGCTGCAGATCGTGACCAAGCTGCAGCACGCGTTCGAGCCGCCACTGGACATCGACGGCGAACCCCTGGCCGTGCGCGCCAGCATCGGCCTGAGCCTGTTCCCCCGCGACGCGCAGGATGCGCGCACACTCATGGCCAGCGCCGATGCGGCCATGTACCGCATCAAGCAGAGCCACAAGCGAAGGCTGTGAGGCTGCGCATCGCAGTCCACACCGCGCTTGCGCCTGCCCGTGTTGCTTTCGTGTCAGCCTGCGGCGCTAGGCTGTGTGTCGTTCACCTTCTTGCACCGACCCATGACCTCCATCTTTGACCAGCACCTGCCTCGCAACGAAGCCAACTTTGCCGCCCTGTCGCCCCTGTCGTTCATCGAACGCACGGCCGAGGTCTACCCCGACCGTCTGGCCATCGTGCACGGCACGCTGCGTCAGACCTGGGCCCAGACCTACGCGCGCTGCCGCCAGCTGGCCAGCGCGCTGACCCAGGCCGGCATCGGCAAGAACGACACCGTGGCCGTGATGCTGCCCAACACGCCGCCGATGGTGGAGGCGCACTTTGGCGTGCCCATGGCGGGCGCGGTGCTCAACACCCTCAACACCCGGCTCGACCCGGAGGCCATCGCCTTCATGCTTGACCACGGCGAGGCCAAGGCCGTGATCGTGGACCCGGAGTTCACCGGCACCATGGCCAAGGCGCTGGCCCTGCGCACGGGCACCACGCCCATCCGCGTGATCGAGGTGCAGGACGCGCTCTACGGCCCCGCCGTGCACAACCTGGGCGGCACCGACTACGAAGCCTTTGTGGCCAGCGGCGATGCGGCCTTTGCCTGGAGCCTGCCCGCCGACGAGTGGGATGCGATTGCGCTGAACTACACCAGCGGCACCACCGGTAACCCCAAGGGCGTGGTCTACCACCACCGGGGCGCCGCCACCAACGCCATCAGCAACGTGCTGGAGTGGGACATGCCCAAGCACGCGGTGTACCTGTGGACCTTGCCCATGTTCCACTGCAACGGCTGGTGCTTTCCATGGACCATTGCGGCGCGTGCTGGCGTCAACGTTTGCCTGCGCCGGGTGGACGCGCAGGCCATCTTCGACGCCATCCGCAACCACGGTGTCACGCACTACTGCGGCGCGCCCATCGTGCACGGCCTGCTGGTCAACGCCCCCGATGCGATGAAGGTGGGCATCCCCGCAGGCGTCAAGGCCATGGTGGCGGGCGCCGCGCCACCGGCCTCGATGATCGAGGGCATGGAAAAAATGGGGTTCGACCTGACCCATGTGTACGGCCTGACCGAGGTGTATGGCCCCGCCACCGTGTGTGCCAAACACGAAGCCTGGGATCAGCTCGACATCGGCGAGCGCGCCCGCCTCAACGCCCGCCAGGGCGTGCGCTACCACCTGGAGCGCGATGTGCGCGTGCTCGACCCCGAGACCATGCTGCCCGTGCCACAGGACGGCGAAACCATGGGCGAGATCATGTTCAAGGGCAACATCGCCATGAAGGGCTACCTCAAGAACCCCAAGGCGACGGAAGAAGCGTTTGCAGGCGGCTGGTTCCACAGCGGCGACCTGGCCGTGCAGTACCCCGATGGCTACATCAAGATCAAGGACCGCAGCAAGGACATCATCATCTCGGGCGGCGAGAACATCTCGTCCATCGAGGTGGAAGACGTGCTCTACCGCCACCCCGACGTGCTGGCCGCCGCCGTGGCGGCCAAGCCCGACCCCAAGTGGGGCGAGACGCCCTGCGCGTTTGTGGAGCTGAAGGCCGGTGCGCAGACCACGCCCGAAGACATCGTGGCGCATTGCAAGAAGCACCTGGCGGGCTTCAAGGTGCCGCGTGCCGTGGTGTTTGGCGAGCTGCCCAAGACCAGCACCGGCAAGATCCAGAAGTTCGAGCTGCGCAAGCAGGCCGGGTCGGCGGCCGCCATCAACGTCTGATCACCCGGCTCAGCCAAAACCGCACGCCAGCGTCTGCCGGCCGCCATCGAGGTTGTATTCCGACTTCCAGTAGTGCCGGTCTTCGATGGCGGTGAACTCCACGCCAGGCCCGGTCGGGTAGGCCTTCGCGAAAGGGCGGCGCAGGATCACGAGCAACTCGCACCGGGGCGGCCAGTCCGCCACCTCGTCGATGACGTTGCCCTGCGCCAGTTCGGCCTCCAGGATCGCACGCAGCGGGGCGGCCAGCGCGGCGAGAACCTGCTGGCGGCTCATGCGCAGGGCTGGCTGGCGGCAAGGGGCCTCGCCGACCGTTGGGTCGCCGCATCGTCCAGCAGCTGCTGCAGCGCCTGCACCTGCCACTGGTGCTCTGGCTCAAACGCCGAGAGGTCTTGCACCGCATACCCGCCATAGGCATACACCGTGGCATAGGCCGCGTAGCTGGCGGCCTCCAGCGCCCGGCCCGCCAGCGCGTTGGCCACGGCGTAGGTGGCCGACACGGCGGCATGGGCCGACCCGTCCAGCGACTGCGAGCCCCGGTGGTGCGAGGCCACCGCTTTCAGCCGCTCTGCTGCGTTGGCCAAAGTGGCCGCATCCACTGTGCCCGCCGTGAACGCGGCCAGCACGTCGAGGCCGGCGATGGCCTCCGGATCTTCCAGCAGATGGCGCACGCGCTGCACACAGGCCAGGCCAAAGGCCAGGCGCAGCGGGGTGTGGGCGTCGCTGGCCAGCCCGCAGTCGGCTGCCAGTTGGGTGAGAGCGGCGTTCATGGCGTGAATCCTTTCCGGCGGCTGATCCATTTACAGAGTTTTGCTATCATTTACATAGCTTTTTGCGCAATCAGGATAAGCGCCAGGGCCTGTTTTTATCAAAATCCTGGAGCTGCGCAGCCGACGCAGGAAATTGTGGCGGCCCGTGGGCCGCGCGTCCAGCCGGGCAGAGGAGGTGGCGGCTTAGCTCGCTATGCTGCAAGGCCCTCCAGCCAGACCCGTGGCGACATGCCCACCTTCTGCGCAAACACGCGCGACAGCGCCGAGGGGTTGGCGTAACCCAGCTCGTTGGCAATCGACTTCAACGACCGTCCGCCGCGCAGATGGGCCTGCGCCAGCGTCAGCCGCCAGTGCGCCAGGTAGTCGGCGGGGGTGTCGCCCACCACCGCCTTGAAGCGGGCCGCAAACGCACTGCGCGACATGCCTGCCTGCGCAGCCATCTGCGCCAGGCTCCATGGTTGGCCCGGCGCATCGTGCAAGGCGGTGAGGGCGCGGGCCAGGGCAGGGTCGGCGAGACCCGTGAGCAGGCCGGGCGGCATGTGCGCCTGCTCGGGGTGGTCCAGCAACCAGCGCAGCAGTTGCAGCAGCACCACTTCAAACAGCCGGTCGGCCAGCACGCGGTGGCCGCAGCGCAGGCGGTCGGTTTCTGCAAACAACAAGTCCAGCGACTGCTGCAGACCGTCCACCGCGCCCAGCGACAGCACCACCAGCGGGGGCAGGGCGCGGGCCAGCGGGTGGCTGGCACCGCCGTCAAAGTCCAGTGCGGCGCAGGTGAAGTCCGACCCCTCGGTGGGCGCGTTGTGAAAGAAGTGCTCCAGCGGTCGGGCATAGAACAGCAGGCTGGGCTCGCACACCTGAAGCCGCTCGGGCGGGCCCGCCTGGGGCTGGTGCGTGACCACCATCTCGCCCTGGCGCAGCACATGCAAAAAGCCCCGGCCCGGCGCCGCCGCAAAGTGCGTCACGCCACACAGTGGCCCGTTGTGGAACAGGTGCGCCCGCACCCGAAACCGCTCCAGCAGCGGCGACAACCGGTCGAGCGGGGTGGAGGCCTGCGCGGGTGTAGGAACGCTTGGTGGCATGGTTTTGGATGATTGGGTATGAATTGTGGATTTTATGTGCCCAATGGTACACGCTGGCGCCGGACACTGCAGGGGTGCCGAGAACAGGCACAAGTTCTCACCAACCCTTCATGACCTTCAAGGAACACACCATGTCCGCTACTTCTCCTTCTGTCGCCCGCGTCCCTCTCGTCGACCGCACCGCCGCCACCGGCACTGTGCGCGCCGTGCTCGACCAGGTCCACGGAGCCTTTGGCGCCACGCCCAACATGTTCCGCGCCGTGGCCAATTCGCCCGCCGCGCTGCAAAGCATGTGGGGCGCGTTTGGTGCGCTGGGCGGCGGCGTGATCGGCGCTGCCCTGGGCGAGCAGATCGCCGTGGCCGTGGCCAACCGCAATGCCTGCGACTACTGCCTGGCCGCCCACACGGCCCTCGGCCGCAAGGCGGGCGTGAGTGGCGAGGCCCTGGCCGCCGCGCAGGCGGGCGAATCGGCCGACCCGCGCACGGCCGCCGTGCTGCGCTTTGTGCTGCAACTGGTCAACGAACGCGGCCAGGTCGATGCGGCCGATTTGGAGGCCCTGCGCGACCAGGGCGTGAACGGCGAGCAGATCGTCGAGATCGTGGCCCATGTGGCGCTCAACCTGTTCACCAACTACGTGAACGTGGCGCTGGCCGTGCCGGTGGACTTCCCCGGCGTTAAGCTGCGCCCGGCGCGTTGAACGAGGGGGCGGCGCGCGTCTGGCCGATGGCTGGGTGCGCGCCGCTTCTTTTGCTGCTGGCGCGGTCCTGTGGCGAAGCCATCGCAGGCAGTCCTTCGCAAAACCCATGCGTGCTTTTTTTGCACGCATGACCGGCTGCAAAGTCGTTTGTCAGCGCGGCAGACCTGCTGCAC
>NZ_QAIM01000666.1:0-5287 GCF_003061035.1 Acidovorax sp. HMWF018 | reverse complement strand
GGCTGAGCCCACGGCCACTGGCCTGCGCAATGCGGTGGACTTCATTGCCGAGCTGCGCCAGAGCACCGACCTCTCCACCCTGCCCGTAGGCCGCCGCGTGGTGGTGATTGGCGGCGGCATGACGGCGGTGGACGCCGCTGTGCAGTCGCGCAAGCTGGGCGCGGAAGAAGTGACCATCGTCTACCGCCGGGGCGCAGAGGCCATGTCGGCATCGGCCGTGGAGCAGCAATGGGCGCAGACGAATGGCGTGACCATTCGCCACTGGGCAGCACCGAAAGAGGTGCTGAGCGAAAACGGCGCGGTGAAGGGCGTGCGCTTCGCAGCCACGGCACTGAGCAGCGGCAAGCTGGTGGAAACTGGTGAGACCTTCACGCTCGATGCCGACATGGTGCTCAAGGCCATCGGCCAGACCTTTGTGGCCGAGCCCGTGGGCAACCGCATTGCATTGGAGGGCGGGCGCATCGCCACCGATGCCGAAGGCCAGACCAGCCTGGCGCGTGTGTGGGCCGGTGGCGACTGCCGCGTGGGCGGCCGCGACCTCACGGTGGAGGCTGTGGAGCACGGCAAGGTCGCCGCTGTTTCCATCCACGCCGCACTGATGGCTTGAACCCCTTCCCCCCAGTTTTCACGGGAGCACCCCATGGCAGACATTCGCAGCAATTTCCTGGGCATCCAAAGCCCCAACCCCTTCTGGCTCGCGTCCGCACCGCCCACCGACAAAGAGATCAACGTCACCCGCGCCTTTGAGGCGGGCTGGGGCGGCGTGGTGTGGAAGACGCTGGGCGAAGACCCACCGGTGGTCAACGTCAACGGCCCGCGCTACTCCACACTCATGTCGCAAGACCGCCGCGTGATCGGACTGAACAACATCGAGCTGATCACCGACCGGCCTCTGCAGACCAACCTCAAAGAGATCAAACGCGTCAAACGCAACTGGCCGGACCGGGCCATGATCGTATCGCTGATGGTGCCCTGCGTGGAAGAGAGCTGGAAGAACATCCTGCCGCTGGTGGAAGACACCGGCGCCGACGGCATCGAACTCAACTTCGGTTGCCCACATGGCATGAGCGAGCGCGGCATGGGCGCGGCCGTGGGCCAGGTGCCTGAATACATCCAGATGGTAACGGCCTGGTGCAAGCACTACAGCAAGCTGCCCGTGATCGTGAAGCTCACGCCCAACATCACCGATGTACGCCACCCCGCGCGTGCGGCCAAGGCGGGCGGGGCCGATGCCGTGTCGCTCATCAACACCATCAACTCCATCATGGGCGTGGACCTGGACCGCATGGTGATGAGCCCGAGCACGGACGGCTGGGGCTCGCACGGCGGCTACTGCGGCCCGGCTGTCAAGCCCATTGCGCTGAACATGGTGGCCGAGATCGCACGCGACGCCCAGACCGCAGGCCTGCCCATCAGCGGCATCGGCGGCATCACCACTTGGCGCGATGCGGCCGAGTACATTGCGCTCGGCTGCGGCACAGTGCAGGTGTGCACGGCCGCCATGGTGTACGGCTTCAAGATCGTGCAGGACATGTGCGATGGGCTGTCCAACTTCATGGACGAGCACGGCTACGCCACGCTCGACGACTTCAAGGGCCAGGCCGTGCCCACGGTGAAGGACTGGAAGAACCTCAACCTCAACCACATCGAAAAGGCTGTCATCAACCAGGATGCCTGCATCCAGTGCGGCCGCTGCCATGTGGTGTGCGAAGACACCTCGCACCAGGCCATCACCTTCACCAAGGAGGGCGGCGTGCGCAAGTTCGAGATCAACGAGGCCGAATGCGTGGGCTGCAACCTGTGCGTGTCGATCTGCCCCGTGCCCGAGTGCATCACCATGCGCGCACTGGAGCCGGGTGAAGTCGATGTGCGCACGGGCAAGACGGTGACGGGCGAATACGCCAACTGGACCACGCACCCCAACAACCCGCAGCGCGTGTCTGCCGCAGCTTGATATGCGCCCCTGCGTGCGTTGCCACAGACCGTGCAAGGCGTTGTGACAGCACCCTTTGTGGTGCCGATTTGCAACGCATGTTGCACTGCATCTGGTGCAGTTCTTGCGTGATCTCTAGCATCGCTCGCTTCCCTTTGCCCGCCATCTGCCAGCGTGAGGGCGCTGGAACAGACAGCGGGTTGTGTGCAACCCCAACGACGTCTTTGACAGGAGTACAGGCATGACCAACAGTACCGGCAGCGCGGCCCATGTGGCGGGGCTGATGCCCGGCGACGCATCCAACACGCTCGCCAATGAAGATCTGCTCCCCACCACCGCCGCGCAGCGACACTGGACGTGGAAGGACTTTGCCGCACTCTGGGTGGGCATGGTCGTGTGTGTGCCCACCTACACCATGGCCAGCTCCATGCTGGACCAAGGCTTCACCTGGCAGATGGCCGTGTGGCTGGTGTTCCTGGCCAACTGCATCGTGCTGGTGCCCATGGTGCTTATCGGACGCGTAGGGCCCCGGTACGGCGTGCCGTTCCCGGTGCTGGCGCGTGCATCGTTTGGCGTGAAAGGCGCCAACCTGCCCGCCGTGCTGCGCGGGCTGGTGGCATGTGGCTGGTTCTCCATCAACTGCTACTTTGGCGCGCTGGCGCTGCACGGGTTCCTCAACATCCTGGGCATGAACCTGGCTGGACCGGCCGATGGGCAGACCATCAGCACCTCGCAGTTCATGTGCTTCCTGGCGTTCTGGGCGGTGCACATCTGGTTCATCTGGAAGGGGCCTGAATCCATCCGCATGCTGGAGGTGATTGCGGCGCCGCTGATGATCATTGCGTCCATCGCACTGGTTGTTGTGCTGATGATGAAGGTGCCCTCGGGCCAGCTCTTCAACCTGCCCGCCAAGGTGGTCGAAGGCGGCCCCAAGACCTGGGCGGCGCTCACTGGCCTGGTCGGCTTCTGGGCCACGCTCGCACTCAACATTCCGGACTTCACCCGCTTTGCCAAGTCGCAGAAGGACCAGGTGGTGGGGCAGGCCATCGGCCTGCCGATTCCCATGGCGCTGTTCTCCATGGTGGGCGTGATCGGCTTCTCTGCCTCGGCCATCCTGTACGGCAAGGCCCAGCTGTTCCCCGATGGCCTGCTCACGCAGATGGGCAGCGTGGCCGCAGGCCTGGGCCTGCTGGTGATCTTGCTCGCCAACCTCACCACCAACGTGGCCGCCAACCTGGTTTCGCCGTCGTATGACTTCAGCCAGTGCGCGCCGTCCAAGATCAGCTTCCGCATGGGCGGCCTGATCGCTGCAGGCATCGGTCTGCTGTTCATGCCCTGGAAACTGCTGGCCACCTCGGGCGGCTACCTGTTCACCTGGCTGGGCGGCTACGGCACGCTGCTGGGCGCCATCGCGGGCATCCTGCTGGTGGACTACTACTTGGTGCGCAAGAGCGAGCTGAAGGTGGACGACCTCTACCGCCGTGGCGGTGAATACGAGTACAGCAACGGCTGGAACCTGCAGGCCCTGATCGCTTTCGCACTGGGCGTGCTGCCCTGTCTGCCCGGCTACCTGGCGGTGTCGGGTGTGGTGGACAAGGCGGGCATGCCTGCCATCTGGCTGTCGCTGTTCGACTCGGGCTGGTTCTTCAGCCTGGCGGTGGCCGGCACCTACTACTACCTGACGGCCAAGAAGAAGTGATGCCCCGGACCCTGCCTGGGCCTGGTGCCAGTGCAGGGTCCCTTTTTTTTGATTTGATCCGTATCCCTGAAGGAGACCCCCATGACCCAAGCCCTTGTGATCCGCGGTGGCACCGTGGTCAACGCCGACCGTGAACAGCGCGCCGATGTGTTGTGCGTCGATGGCCGCATCGTGGCCGTGGGGGAAGATGCTGCGGCCCAGGCCCCCGCAGGTGCGCAGACTCTGGACGCCAGCGGCCAGTACGTGCTGCCCGGCGGCATCGACCCGCACACGCACATGCAGCTGCCGTTCATGGGCACCGTCACCATGGACGACTTCTTCACCGGCACGGCAGCCGCATTGGCTGGTGGCACCACGAGCATCATCGACTTCGTGATCCCCGACCCGCAGGAGCCCATCTTGGACGCCTATCGCAAGTGGCGGGGCTGGGCCGAGAAGTCTGCGGCCGACTATTCCTTCCATGTCGCCATCACCTGGTGGAGCGAGCAGGTGCGCGCCGACATGGGCACGCTGGTGCAGCAGGAAGGCGTGAACAGTTTCAAGCACTTCATGGCCTACAAGAACGCCATCATGTGCGACGACGAAACCCTGGTGAACAGCTTCAAGCGCGCGTTGGAGCTGGGCGCCATGCCCACGGTGCATGCCGAAAACGGCGAGCTGGTGTACCTGCTGCAGCAAGAGGTCGCCAAGATGGGCATCACCGGCCCCGAGGGCCACCCGCTGTCGCGCCCACCCATGGTGGAGGCCGAGGCCGCCAACCGTGCCATCGCCATTGCCGATGTGCTGGGCGTGCCCATCTACGTGGTGCATGTGAGCTGCATGGAGTCGGCCGACGCCATTGCCCGCGCCCGTGCGCGCGGCCAGCGCGTGTACGGTGAAGTGCTGGCAGGCCACTTGTTGGTGGATGACAGCGTCTACCGCGACCCCGATTTTGCCAAGGCCGCCGCCTATGTGATGAGCCCGCCCTTCCGCCCCAAGGGCCACCAGGAGGCGCTGTGGCGCGGCCTGCAGTCGGGCCAACTGCACACCACGGCCACGGACCACTGCACCTTCTGCGCCGCGCAAAAAGCCATGGGCAAAGAGAACTTCGCCAAGATCCCCAACGGCACGGGCGGCGTGGAAGAGCGCATGGCCGCGCTGTGGGATGGCGGCGTGAACACCGGGCGCCTCACCCCATCCGAGTTCGTGGCCATCACCTCGGCCAACGCGGCCAAGCTGTTCAACATCTACCCGCGCAAGGGCTACATCGGCGAAGGCGCCGATGCCGACCTGGTGCTGTGGGACCCGCAAGGCACCAAGACCTTCTCCGCCAAGACCCAGTTCAGCAAGGGCGACTTCAACATCTTTGAAGGCCGCACCGTGCGCGGCATCCCCAGCCACACCGTGAGCCAGGGCCGCGTGGTGTTTGCCAACGGCGACCTGCGGGCCGAGCAGGGCAAGGGCCGCTACATCAAGCGCCCCGCGTTTGGCGCCAACTTCCAGGCCGTGCAAAAGCGTGCGCAGGACCTGGCCCCCTCGGCGGTGGCGCGCTAAGCGCTGCAATGCATCTGGAGAACACCATGGACACCAAAGTCAAACCCGACATCGAGAACCTGCGCATCAACGGCGATCGCCTGTGGGCATCGTTGATGGAGCTGGCGCAGATCGGCGCCACC
>NZ_QAIM01000665.1:206-18322 GCF_003061035.1 Acidovorax sp. HMWF018 | reverse complement strand
GACCACGACTGAGTCGTAGAAGCCCGGGGTGGAGTCCATCACATAACCGCCTGGAAAGGCCTTGGCCGCGATGTCACCCACGTTGGGCGCTACGTAGCCCAGGCGGTGCATGCGCGGCAGATAGTGGTGGCTGAATGCGGCGATGGAGCCGCCGAAGTGATCTATCTGCAAGCCTGTAGTCTGGGCTCGCTCCAGTACGAACGGCAGCAACTCCAGTTTGTCGAAGATGCGCAGGACCAGCGCGCAATCACGGATGTTGTAGCTGGCCAGCGCCGGCTTGTCTTCCTGGTAGCGCCGCTCAATCTCGGCCATCTTGTCGTAGGCATCGCCGATTTCCTTGCCCTCACCGAGCAGTTTTTGCGAGACCGCTTCGAGGCTGAACGACGGAAAGCTCCACATGCCCGCCCGCAGTGCTTCGATACCATCGACAACCACACGCCCGGGCATGGGCGCGAACAGGTAGCCCTGCCGGCCGGGGTGCGTACGCCACGCGATGGGGCGGCGCTCGCGTCCGAGCAGCAGTTGCACGGAGTTCGCGTCCGCGGTCTTTTGCAGCACCCGGAGATCGAACTGGATCACGCTCCAGCCGACGATGACATCCGGGTCATGGTCCGCAAACCAGGCATTGAGCTGCTCGATCATCGCCCTGCGAGTTGAGCAGTACACAAGCCTGAAGTCCATCGGCGACACAGCTGGCGCCGACACAGACTCTGGTGCTTCCCCCAGCATGAACACCACCCGGTCACCCGCACCATCCAGTGCGATGGAGTACAACTCCTCGGTCGCGCTCGTCTCGATGTCCAGCGACACCACCTTCAACACCGGGCGCCAACCAGACGCGGGCTTCAACCTGCCGTCGAGGATGGTCGAACCTTCGCGCTGGCCGCCCTCGACCAGAACACCGGCCGTGATGAACCGCTCCATCAGGTAGCGATCGTGCGGGCGGACATCCGCTTCGTAGAGCGGGATCCCCAGTGGCTGGAGTGCGCGCGCCAGCTTGCCGAGATCGCGGAACCTGCGGGCGTAGACACCGAGGACGGGCTGCTGATCGAATGTCTTCAGACCGAGTTCCTTCACCTCCAGGCCCTGCAGGCTCGCCAGTGAAGCTTGTGCCGCAGCCCGGTGGCGAACAGGCAGAAAGGCGACCGAGCTCTGCCGGGTCAGAAGCACCTTCTTAGGCCCGTCGTCGGTGGCCAGCCAGTATTCAATCTCAGTGCCGTCTGGGAGATCGCGCCAGTTGCGGGTGAGGATGAAGCCCCGGAGTTCGGTGGGAGCGAGGGCTGATGACATCAGGTGGCGAAGAGGACGCAGGCACGGCAATTCTGCCCCTCGGGCGAGAGCTGGAGGTGCCGTGGCGATCTTGCGCATGATACTGATTTTTTGTACAGTAATGCAAAAACCGACACCGAGAAGACCATGCGCAAACCAACCCGTTATGTATTCCGTCCTGCCCGACCAGCACCCGCCTTACTGCGGCGCATTTGGGCGTGGTTCTGAGTCGGTAGCGCAGTGCCATCTGGCCGTGCTTGACGGACCGGCAATAGAAGAGCAAGTCAGAAGACGGGCATGGCCCATTGAAATGGGTACGCATTGGAGCGCTTCCGTGCCGATGGTGCTTGCACAAAAATTGATACTGTCTAAAAATACAGGCCTATCGCAACTTCTAGGAGGGTGCCGTGTCCAGCTACATCTTTATCTCGCCCAAATCTGATCCTGGCATGGGCCACCCGCTGGCCGACCCGTTGCTCACCACCGGATCGCGGCCAACTATGGGCTCTTGTAGACCGGACCTACGCCGCCTCGTCCGCCCTGGCGACCAGATCTTCGTGATCAGCGGCAGTATGGGGCCCAAGCATCGGCAATATGTGATCGGCGGCTTGGAGATCGCAGAGAAGCTTGAAGACCAACTCGCTGCCTTGCGAAAATTTCCCGAGAACGCCCTGCGCTTCGAAGCGGGCAAGAAGATAGGCAACATCATCGTAACCGCCGACGGCTACCAGCACCCTCGGGACACCCACAAGCCGGAGTCATTCGAAAACCGAATCAAAAACTACTTAGTGGGACAGAATCCGGTGGTGCTCGAATCCCCGCGCGAGGTTGAATTGGGACGCGAGCGGACCGTCGACATTCTTTCGAGTCTCTTCGACCGCTCGGGGCCACGCGTAGCCCAGATCGTCGGGCGCCACCGCAAGCTCACTGACGAGCAGGCGGATCGGCTGCGTCGGGAGCTGATGGACATCAAGCGCGAGGCGGCGGCGTGATGAATATCGGCGAGCACTTGGTCAGCCGGAAGCTCGCCGCCGACCAGATCGCCACGAAGGCGAAGCTGTCCTCCGAGCGGTTTGCGCAGATCGCCGCTGGTGCCGACGCGAGTCTGGCGGAGATGCGGGCCATCGCCAAGGCTATGCGCTTGCCTTTGGAGAGCTTGCTGGACGCGGAACCCGCTGAACCAGTTAAGGCGCTATTCCGTCACACCCTAGGGCAGCGTGCGGTTGAGGTTTCCTCGGAGGTCGACGTCGTGTCCGCCCAAGTTCGCGACGCGCTGGCAATTGCACGAGGCATGCCCCGCAACACTGCGTGGCTCAATCTGTTCAGGGGCATGGAGCCAAAATTGGAGGCGGCTGAAGAATTTGCGCAACTTTTCCGCAAGGCATTCGCTGGCCTCGACGACAAAGAGCCCTTCCCGCGCCTGCCGCAAGTCGCCCACGAGCTTGGCGTCATCGTTCTCTATTCACGGGACTCGGCCATCGAAGGGGTGTCTGTCATCGTTGAGGGCTATGCGCTGATGATCTTAGGCGCGCGAGCGTTCAAGCCCCGCCTGCTCTTCACCATGGCTCACGAGTTTGGGCACTTGGTCGCGCACCACGACGATCAGGCGAGCGGCTACGCGCACCTTGATCGCCAAGAGGACTTCGATGGCATTCCAGGCGGTCCGCGCAAGCTCGAAGAGAAGTTTGCTGACGCGTTCGGCTCGGCCCTCGTGCTGCCGCGTCACGGCGTGCTGCTCGCAATAAAGGCGATTCGAGAGCAACTCGGGGCCAAGGGGCCTCTAGGCGACATCGAGATCTTGTGGCTGGCGCACCTGTTCCACGTCAGCTTCGAGGTCGCCGCGCGCCGATGCGAAGGCCTAGGCTTGGTACCGCCGCAGGGCGCGCGCGCTCTATACCAAAAGCTGCAGGACGACCACAAGAATCCTGAGCGGCGCGCCGCAGAGCTAGGCATCCCACCGCGGCCTGACATCCAGGTGGACGCGTCCCCTGCGCTTCTGCAAGCAGCAGCGCGTAAGGTGAGGGCCGGGGAGATTTCGGTGGGACGCGCTGCGGAGCTCCTTAACACACCAGTCTCCGCGCTGTTTGTTGCCAACGCTGAAATAGCCGCGTGATCCAGATCCTGGACGCTTCAACCCTCCTGAACCTCGCCAATGGCGAAGTCCTTTCGAAAGTCCTGCGCCTTCAGAACACATCGTTCCAAGTGAGCGGCGTCGTGCGTGACGAATCGCGCACCGTCGCACAGGCGATCGATGCGGCAGTCGCGGCCGGGCGTCTCACGCTGGTCGACGACAAGTTGATCAGCGTCTCGCGCTTCCTCAGGGCGAAAGCGGAGTGGCAGTTGGACAACGGCGAGACCGAGTGCATCCTAGCCGCATCGGAGTTAGGCTCCTCGGTCGCTTGCGACGACAAAGCGGCGCGCAAGGTGATCGTGAAAGTTCTTGGTGAAGATCGCCTAACCGGCTCCATCGGCCTGTTGCGCGAGACGGTGAAGGCGGGACTACTCACTCAGGCAGAGGCGTTCGCCGCCTACTGCTTGATGCGCGAGCGGGGAGGATTCCTACCCGCAATCGACCAAGCCGATTTTTAGCTCAGATCGTTTCCGGGCGCAGCCCCAGCTTGTCGTTGCGCAAGGGGTTGGGCGCGAGCTTCGCGAGAGCATGACGCACGCCTGCAAACGGATTAGCGATTGTCTTCTTCATCTGGCCGCGGGCGCAGAAACAGAGTCCGCACGAGCCGCAACGATGCTCGATGTGCGGCGTGAACGCGTGCTCTCCTTCGTCAAAGTGATGATCTCCGCAGCCGGGGCAGACCAGATCCAGAACTCTGCCCTCCAGGTGCGGCATGGCCGACTGCGCCATAAAGGCGCGCACATGCGTGGCGTCGAGCACCATGCCGTCGATCACAACCTCTGTGAACGTGTCGTCCAGGCCACTGGGCATCTCCTCGTCGGCTGTCTTGAAAGCGTGCACGTGGATACCATCCTCCTCAGCACGCGTTGAGGTCCACAGGATCGCCGGATTCGAGCCCCAGATCTGCACGCCCCCCGGAAAGTCGCGCTGCTTGAATGTGACCTTCTTCTTCGCCGGCACGAGCTTGGGCTTCTGCGCGCCCAGCATATGCCTCACGGTTGCCAAGGGATTGCCCACGCCCGGGCCGTTGTCGGAAAACTGCTTGCCGCAGCCGTGGCATTGGTGGCGACGGTGCGCATGGACGGCGAACCAGTCGCGGTCTAGGTGTGGAAAGCCACAGTAGGTGCAGTTAACCGTGATCGTCTGGAAGCCGAACACGGCTGAAACCATGTAGTTGATGGCGTCGATTTCGTCGACCTCTGCCCACCCGTCGGAGAGCAAATCCTTCGCGAGAGGGATGCGCAGCTTGCGATACGTTCGGTCAACCACTTTCTCCCCGCCTTTTTCGAGCCGCGCGTGCACGTGAATGCCTCGGTCGATGGGCTTGTTCGTAGTGTCATAGACGGCGGGCACGGATCCCCACAACGCAATGCCGCCGGGGTAGCGGCTGAAGTCCAAGTCCAGAGTGTCCTCGGGCGCGATAGGCTCGTCGTCGGCCGCTACGCATTTCTCCGCCGGAGTGCCGTATTTAGCCGTAGCGTTTGCGTGATGCCCAAGGCACCAATACCGGGTGCCGCCGTCTCGGCGCCGGCCCACAGGGACGATGTTGCAACTCATCGAGAAAGCTTACTCCAATAGCGTGTTGGTTAGCCGTCGTGCCATAGAGTGAGCGGAAGGGCCTCCGCCATTGTCCAGGGAGTTTAACCGCTGCTGAGCCGTCTTCGAAGGTTGACCGCCATAGGCTGGTTGCGGTCAATCAGCCCATTAAGCGCAACATCTGCTTTCTCCCATATTGGACGTTCCGGGATCAGTTCGCCCCCAGGAAAAGTTCTGGATGTCGAGCGCCAATGAACCTCACCTCAGCACGCCAAGGGGATGCTCGTCAGCATAAATATCTCCGCCACTTCATCCCTTCCCCACCCGATCTCGTCAGTTGCCCTGAAGTCAGAAACGATTGATCAGGTTCGAACAGTGCGTTGGCTCCTCGCGTCGCGGTAGTTCCGTAGGGCTGTAGGCCATAGAAAACTCCCAGACTTCCAAGTCGCTCGTATCAAAATGCCCATCTCAATCTAATATTCACTAGAATGTACGCATGAGAGAACTTAAAAACCAGCTCTATGAGCAAGTTGCCCGTATTGGCAAAGCCATTGCCAGCCCCAAGCGGTTGGAACTCATCGAGTTGTTGTGCCAGGGCGAGAAGACCGTCGAGACCCTGGCGGCCCAGGCCGAGATCAGCGTCAAACTCGCCAGTGCCCACCTGAAGGAACTGCGCATGGCGCGCCTGGTGGATACGCGCAAAGAAGGCAAGTACGTGGTGTACCGCCTGACCAGCAGCAGCGTGGCCGACTTGTGGGTCACCCTCCGCACAGAGGCGGAGGAGCGCCTAGTCGAGCTGCAAATGGCGCTGGCGGCGATTGCGGAGCCGGGTGCCGACCTTAAAGGTATTGATCGCAGCGAAATCCTGCGCCGGGCCGCTGCAGGAGAAATCACCGTCCTGGACGTCCGACCCCAAGCGGAGTTCAGCGTGGCGCATTTACCGCACGCCCGCTCGCTTCCCATCGAAGAACTCAAAAAGCGCCTAGCCGAGTTGCCCAAGGATGTGCCCGTAGTGGCGTATTGCCGGGGCCCGTTCTGCCTCATGGCAAAGGCCGCCACAGAACTGCTGCGCAAGAAGGGATACCAGGCATTCCATCTTGCCGACGGGGTAGCGGAATGGCGCGCCCGCGGGTTGCCTATTACCAGCCCGACAGGGTCTGAATGAGGCCACTGACGTGGGGGCATCGATCAACCGCTTGACCCGTGTCCCAGCCCTTACTCCCCAAAGCCAGCCCCCCTCCTCGGAACCCTACACAGGAGATAGCCATGTTCTTTCGCCAACGCCCGGCCGCTAACGCCACGCTCTCCTATTTCTTCGGCTGCGCCGGTCTTCAAAAGGCCGTCGCAGTCGATGTAGTGGCCGGTGACGAGAACTGGTTTCTCCAAGAAGCGGAAAAGGCTGGGGTGCGCATTGCGCACGTCATCGACACCCATGTTCACGCGGACCACTACTCGGGCGGAGCAGAACTTGCACGCCTTGCGGGTGCCACCTACTACCTTCATGAAAGCAATCTCGGAAGGGCCACCTTCGCGTTGTCTCCGCTGCGCGACGGGCAGCGCTTGGAATCCGGCAACGTACTGGTGGACGTCATTCACACACCGGGTCACACCCCTGACAGCGTGTGTCTGCTGGTTCGAGACCTGCGCCGTGGTGATGACCCCTGGTTTGTCATCACAGGCGACACGCTCTTCGTGGGCGCAGTCGGCCGTCCCGATCTGGCGGGACACGAGCGTGAAATGGCTGCGCAGCTCTACGACACGCTTCATACCAAGCTACTGTCGTTGCCCGCCGAACTCGAAATCTACCCGGGCCACCAGGCGGGAAGCAGCTGCGGTGCAGGGCTGTCTGGCAAACCCGCGTCAACCATCGGTTTTGAAAAACGATTCAATCCCATGCTTTCGATGTCCAGGGATGCTTTTGTCTCTGCACTGACTGCCGATATCCCGCCACAGCCTGCGGACATGGAGCAGATCGTGCAAGCCAATCTGCGTGGCACGGCCCCGGCCTCAGCAACTGTCTGAGCTGGTGATGAATTTCGGTATCCGCGCCAATCTCTGTCAGTTCCTGCACCAGCTGCTGCAGGTGCTGCTGGTGGGAATGACCATTGGCATGATGCGCAATGTTGTGCCCGCACTGGCCGAGACTGAGTTCGGCGTTCCGCGCGGATCGTTCATGCTGCTGGTGGCGTTTGTGGTGGCCTTTGGTTTTGTCAAAGGCACGATGAACTTCGCCGCGGGACGCCTGGCAGAGGAACTGGGGCGCAAGCGGGTGCTGCTGTTCGGCTGGCTGGTGGCCTGGCCTATCCCGGTGCTGATCTACTTTTCGCAGAGCTGGTCCTGGGTGGTCTTCGCCACGGTCTTGTTGGGCGTCAATCAGGGGCTGACCTGGTCGATGACGCAGACCGCCAAACTTGACTTCACGCGCGCCGACCAGCGCGGCCTTGTGATTGGCCTCAATGAGTTCTCGGGCTACCTGGGGCTTGCCATCGCAGGTGTCGCAACCGGCTACCTCGCCTCCATGCTCGGGCCACGTTCAGGCCTGCTGTGGTTTGGCGGGGCAGTCATAGGACTGGCGACAATGCAGGCGTGGACATTCGTCGCTGAAACCCTGCCCTGGGCGCACGACGAGGTGAAAAAGCACAAAGGGGCTGGCGCCACAGTGTTTCGACCACGGTATCCCGAGGCAGTGAGTGAGCATCCATCAACCGCAGAGATGTTCTTCTTGATGAGTTGGCGCGACCGGCGGATGGCAGCCCTTTGCCAGGCCGGACTGGTCGAGAAGTTTGTGGATGCGCTCGTCTGGGCCTTGTGGCCAATCTACCTGCACCAGCAAGGGCTGAGTCTGCCAGGCATTGGTTGGACAGTGGGCGTCTACGGCTTCACCTGGGGCGCCGCGCAGTTCTTCACAGGCAGGCTCTCTGACCGTGTGGGGCGGCACCTGTTGAATGTGTGGGGAATGTGGATTTGTGGAGCCGGGGTCGCGCTCATGCCGCTCGGGGCTGGATCGTTGTGGTGGAGCCTGTCTGCTGCCACTGCCGGTATTGGCATGGCCATGCTCTATCCAAACCTGAGCGCTGCGGTAGCCGATATTGCACACCCCCGTTGGCGGGCTTCGGCCATCGGCATCTATAGGTTCTGGCGCGACCTAGGCTACGGCGTCGGTGCAATGGGCCTAGGCGCAGCCGCAGCATGGGGTGGTGGGCTGGTAAACGCTTTCTGGTTCGTCGCCGTTGCCATGTGGATGTCAGGTGCCGTCCTGTTGCGCTGGGGTGACGAGACACACCCAAAGCTCAATCCCGCTGGATTAGAGAAATGCTGATCTCAGCCCAGGCGATCACCTCGTTGTTGCTAAGCGCTACCTCAGACAACATGCAGTGTGCCTCACGCTACCTCATAGGAGGAAAGGACAATGAATAACACCTCCTGGCTTGCCGTCATCTTCACTTTGGGCATTGTTGCTGCGTACGAGATCTGGCTGGCCGTAGCGCAACGGCGCACCCCTCAACGATTGGCGCGATCGGCCCACGCATTACTGCGCGAAGATTGGTTTGCCGCAATTTCTGCGCAGCCAGGGTCTGAGATCCTAGCGGTCCAGACTCTGCGAAACTCGCTGATGTCTGCCACTATGGCGGCTTCCACTGCTGTATTGGGCCTCATGGGATCGCTTTCTCTCACCGCTCCCACGCTACGCGACACTTTGGGCCAGGCGGCCACTGATAGTGCCGCTTGGCCGCATGTCACCCCCCGCCTGGCGATGGAGCTAGTGTTGCTTTGCCTGCTATTTGCTTCGCTCGTGGCTTCCGTCATGGCGGTGCGCTACTACAACCACGCAAGCTTCATCGGTGGGATGCCCGTTGGTACACCCCAACGCAAACGCTGGGCGACTACTGGTACTGCGTATGTACGCAAGGCCGGCCTGCTCTACAGCTGGGGCCTGCGGCAGCTGATGCTGCTAGTCCCCATAGTTGCTTTTGTCCTGCACCCTGTGGCCGGCGTAGCAGGAGCACTGGTCGTGGTGGCAGCTCTCGTTCAGTTTGACCGATACAGAATTGAAAGCGATTAACGCAGCCGCGTGAGGATGGCTTCTCGGTCGATGTCGGCGAGTACCTGTCTGCTTTCATCGTCACCCGCGCCGGTTCAGAGCAGCATTCGTGAAGCGCCCGTGGCTTCCCCGAGTCATGAGCTGACTCTATGATTGCTTCGTGCCCCGGAGCAGAACTCCGACTATCTGCCGCAAAAGACTGGAATCGCTGCAGAGTCGACCTCGAGCGTGGGAGCTCCCCCACTCTTAGGCCCTCGCTACCGGCACATCCTCCCACCGCGTCGTGTACTGAGGTGTGCGCCTCTCCTGCCTCATCCCCCAGTCCTTGCCCTTGTTGGTGCCGCCCGTGGCACCTGAATGCACAGTGCCCTTGCCATAGCGCTGGTTGAGCGCATCCAAAGCCACCATCAGCTGGGTGCGATCCCGGTGGTCTTCATCCTCCAGATCCAGCTCTCCCTGCAGCGCATTGCCCGGCACCAGGTCCAGCAGCATCACCCCTGCCTTGGCCATCTTGTACCCAGGCTCGTACATGCGGCGCATGCCAGCTACAGCCGCCCACACCAGCTTTCCCGTGTCAGCCGTAGGCCGGCGCAGTGGCACCACGATGCTGCGGTTGAATCGGGGTCCGGGCCGGAACGGCGAGGTGTGGCAGAACACCAGCAGCTGGCTGGCCAGACTGCCTTGTTTGCGCAGCTTCTCGGCCGCACGGCTGGCGAACTCGCTCACGGCTTCCACCAGCGGCGGCAGCTCGGTCACTGCCTGGCCAAACGACCGGGTGCAGGCGATCTCTCTCTTGGGCTCGGGCGCGTCATCCAGCTCGATGCACTGAATGCCCTGCAGTTCACGTACTGTGCGCTCAAGCACCACGCTCCAGCGCCTACGCACCATGGCTGGGTCCAGCCGGGCCAGGTCCAGGACCGTATGCACGCCGCACTGATGCAGTTGCGCGCCGATCTTGCGGCCCACGCCCCAAACTTCTTCCACCAGCGTGCTGGCCAGCACATCGTCCAGGTCTTGGGCAGGAAGTGCGGTCAGGTTGCACACCTGGGCCAACTCGGCCGGGTAGCTCCCCGGTTTGCGCTCGGCCGTCTTGGCGATGTGATTGGCCAGCTTTGCCAGTGTCTTGGTCTGGCCAATCCCGATACCGCAAGGAATGCCTACCCACTGGTGGATGCGCGCGCGGATGGCGTGGCTGCGTGTGATCAGGTCGCCCCGCAGCCCTTGCAGGCCGACAAACGACTCATCGATGCTGTAGATCTCCTGCGAGGGGCCCAGTCCCGCCGCCAGGCTCATCATCCGGTTGCTCATGTCGCCGTACAGCGTGAAGTTGGCACTCAAGGCCACCAGGCCGTGGGTCTCTTCCATGTGCCGTATCTGGAACCACGGCGCCCCCATCTTGATGCCCAGGGCCTTGGCCTCATTGCTGCGGGCGATGGCGCAGCCGTCGTTGTTGCTCAGCACCACCACCGGGCGGCCGTTCAGGCTGGGGCGGAACACCCGCTCGCAGCTCACGTAAAAGTTGTTGCCATCCACCAGCGCATACATGCTGGCCTCCGTCCATCAGATCAGGTGAGAAACAGCTTCACGCACCCACTCACCACGCCCCACACCTCAATGGTCTGGCTTTCTCGGGGAATGATGTCGGGATAGGTAGGGTTGGCCGCGCGCAGCTTGATGCGGCCGGCGCGCTGGTGCAGATACTTCACGGTGCATTCGCCGTCCACAATGGCCACGACGATGCTGTTGTGCTTGGGCTTGATCGCCCGGTCCACCGCGATGATGCAGCCGTCATCAATGCCAGCGTCGCGCATCGAATCCCCCCGCACGCGCCAGAAATAGGTGGCCTGGGGGTGCTTGGCCAGCAGCTTCATGATGTCCAGCCGCTCCACCACGAAGTCGTCAGCTGGCGAGGGAAACCCCGCGCGCACGCTCACCCCGCACAGGGGCAAGGCCAGCGACTGCGCCGCCGTGTCGTACGGCACCGGTAGCGGGGAATTCCAAAGACTGTACATATTTACAGTATAGCTCCCTGCTGCCAGAATGTTGCCATGTGTACCTACTACGAGGTCCCGGGCCGCGAGCAGCTGGTGCTGCACTTCGGTGACGTGCCCGAGGAAGAGTGGCGCGACAAGATGAGCCCGCTGTACCGTGGGCCGTTCCTGCGGGCCAAGGGCGAAGCCGGGGGCGAGCTGGTGGTAGGGCAGTGGGGCATGATCCCGCCAAACTCCAAGACACACATCCCTACAGGCAAGGAGGGCAAGCGCCTGAGCACCTTCAACGCCCGGCGCGAGGGCATGGCCAAGTCATGGACCTACGGCGGCCCCTGGCGCAAGGGGCAGCGCTGCATCATCCCCGCCCAGTTGTATGTCGAACCCTACTGGGGGACCAAGAAGCACATCCCCTGGCAGTTCGAGCGGGCCGATAGCGAGCCCTGGGGCCTGGCGGGCCTGTGGAGCGAGTGGACCGACCCGGCCACGGGTGAGGTGCTGCCCAGCTACACCATGATCACGCAGAACTGCGACGACGTGCCGGTTCTCAACCTGATGCACCGGCCTGACCCCAAGCGCGCGCCCGACATGCAGGACAAGCGTACCGTGGTGCCGCTGGAAAAGGGGGACTGGGATACTTGGCTGCGAGGCACTATCGAGCAGGCAGAGGCGCTGATCAAAGTGCCGCCACTGGAGCTGTTTGTGCACCGGGCGAAAGATCCGGCACAGCAGGTAGAGTTACCTGTCGAATCAGTGTGATGCATGAAGAAGCCCTCACCCTTTGGCGAATTCAGCGCCATGGAACTTGGCATACCAACTGCTTGGGTTGAATTGAAGCAGTTGCAAGACTTCCCATGGTGGTCGCACATCGCATTTGCGGGTGCTGTTGCCATGGGGAGTGTTAACTGAACCGCAGGGGCGGGCAGGCAGATCGGGCTCCCTTTGGGAGCCCTTTCTGTTTGTGGCCCCATCTCTGCAAGCAGCTGTAAAACCCTGCGGGACCCGAGCATTCGGGCCAGAAGCGAGAGGTGATTGGTGCTCCAATCGGGCTCCGTTTTGTTCGACCCGATTGCTCCTTCTGTGAATCGTTTGTTCTCTTGGCCAGGCCGTGTGCGCCTGGCGGCAGTGCTGGCCCTGTCTCTTGCCAGCGTTGCACTCCCGAATCTTTCCTGGGCACGTTCTCAGCAGTTCGACAGTGCGGCGCTGCTCACGCCCGAACCCACCTCCTTTGCGCAATGCCCGCAGTTCTTTGCGAATGGCACGCCACCGGTCATCACACCCCGGCCGCAGTTGCGCGAGCTTTGCTATGAGGCGTTTGCGGTGCTGCACTCCGGGGCGACGAAGACAGGTCTTACGCGTTGCATGCACTCCAACGATGTCCAAACAGATGTAAGAAAAAACAATATGCCATGGCATACCAGATGGCACACCGAACAGGACCAAAAACAAAAAACCCCAAGTGAATCAATCACTTGGGGTTATGTATTGGCGGAGAGGGTGGGATTCGAACCCACGGTAGTGTTGCCACTACGCCTGATTTCGAGTCAGGTACATTCGACCACTCTGCCACCTCTCCTATGTGTCGAAGCCTTCGATTATAGCCAGATTTTCAGGGCTTGAGCACAGCAGTGCCGCCCAGGTAGGGGCGCAGCACCTCGGGCACCGTCACGCTGCCGTCGGCTTGCTGGTAGTTTTCGAGCACTGCCACCAGCGTGCGGCCCACGGCCAGGCCCGAGCCGTTCAGGGTGTGCAGCAGCTCGTTCTTGCCTTGGGCATTCTTGAAGCGGGCTTGCAGGCGGCGGGCCTGGAAGGCTTCGCAGTTGCTCACCGAGCTGATCTCGCGGTAGGTGTTCTGCGCGGGCAGCCACACTTCCAGGTCGTAGGTCTTGGCGGCGCCAAAGCCCATGTCGCCGGTGCACAGGCTCATCACGCGGTAGGGCAGGCCCAGCTTTTGCAGCACGGCTTCTGCGTGGCGGGTCATTTCCTCCAGCGCTTCGTAGCTCTTGTCGGGGTGCACGATCTGCACCATCTCGACCTTGTCGAACTGGTGCTGGCGGATCATGCCGCGCGTGTCACGGCCGTAGCTGCCCGCTTCAGAGCGGAAGCATGGCGTGTGGGCCGTGAGCTTGATGGGCAGATCGGACTCGGCCACCACCACGTCGCGCACAAAGTTGGTCAGCGGCACTTCGCTGGTCGGGATGAGGTAGAGGGCCGCGTTGTCGGGCACGGGCTCTCCATCTTGGCCGCCCTTCTTGGCAGCGAACAGGTCGCCTTCGAACTTGGGCAACTGGCCTGTGCCCTTGAGCGAGTCGGCGTTCACGGCATAGGGCACGTAGCACTCGGTGTAGCCGTGCTCTTGCGTCTGCACGTCCAGCATGAACTGGCTCAATGCGCGGTGCAGGCGGGCGATGGGGCCCTTCATCACGGTGAAGCGCGAGCCCGACAGCTTGACGCCCATGTCGAAATCGAGGCCCAGGGGCGTGCCGACATCGACATGGTCTTTCACCTCGAAATCGAAATTGGCAGGCGCGCCCCAGCGGCGCACTTCCACATTGCCAGCTTCGTCGCTGCCCACCGGCACGGACTCGTGCGGCAAGTTGGGCACGGCCACCAACATGGCCAACAGTTCGGATTGGATCTGCTCCAGGCGCGCGGCGGATTGCTCCAGCTCCACCTTGCCTGCGGCCACCTGGGCCTTGACGGCTTCGGCGCCGTCCTTGTCACCCCGGCTCATCAGCATGCCGACCTGCTTGGACAGCTGGTTGCGCTGGGCCTGCAGCTCTTCGGTTCGGGTCTGCAGCGTCTTGCGCTCGGACTCCAGGGCCTGGAAAGCGGAGACGTCCAGGAAGGCCTGGGGCTTTTTGCGGGTTTCCAGCCGCGCGATGGCGGTGTCGAGGTCTTTGCGGAGGAGAAGAATGTCAAGCATTGCAGGATTTTAAGGGGGTGGTCGGCACCGGCTCAGGCAAGGCTGGCCGGATCAAAGTTGGCGCCGCAGAGAATCAGGGCCACCGCTTCTTGCGGCTGGGGCTTGTAGGCGCGGGTTTGCAAAGCTGCCAAGCCCAGCGCGGCGGCGGGCTCCACGGCCAACTTCAGTTCCTTCCACAGCCACAGCTGGGCCGCGCGGATGGCGTCATCGGGCAGCAGCAGCGCGTCGTGCACATGGCGTTGGCTCACCTCCCAGCTGATCGCCCCGATGCGGCGGGCGCCCAGCGAGTCTGCAGCCACGCCACCTACATCCACATCCACGGGCTGGCCCGCAGCCCGCGCGGCGTGCAGCGTAGGCGCGCGTTCGGGCTCCAGTGCGACCACATGGGCGCGGCTTTCCACCCACGCGGCCACGCCGCCGATGAGGCCACCGCCGCCCACGCTGACCAGCACCGTGTCGGGCAGGCGGCCGCCCTGCTCTTCCGCCTCCAGCGCCAGCGTGCCCGCACCCGCTACCACTTCGGGCTGGTCGTAGGCATGGGCCTGCAGCGCACCCGTGGCCTTCTGGCGGGCCAGGCAGGCTTCAAAGGCTTCGGAATATGCGGCACCGGTGACGACCACCTCTGCCCCCAACGCGCGCAGGCGGGCACGCTTGGCCTCGGGCGAGACCTCGGGCACAAAGACCTCGCAGCGCACCCCCAGGGCCTGGGCGGCCGCCGCCACGGCAATGCCGGCGTTGCCGCCGGAGGCAATGATCACGCCGCTCTCGGGCACCGGGTTGGCCAGCAGACGGTACAACATGCCCCGCGCCTTGAAGCTGCCGCCCACCTGCAAATGCTCCAGCTTGAGCCAGACCTCGGCACAGTCCACGCCCAAGGACTTGCCGGACAGGCGCATCAGCGGCGTGGTGCGCAAAAAGTCGGGCTGGGTGGCCAGTTGGCGGCGGGCGGCGGCGATAGCGGCGCGGTCGATCATGCAGAGGCTCCGAATGGCAGGTGATGTCGAAAGAAGGGGGCAGTGTAGGGGCTGCCCGCAACATGCAGACACAACGCTGACTGCACGCGCGCCGCACAACTGCCGATAACATGGGCAGAGCAGTCCCCACCCCACCGCGTTGGCCGGCCTGCGCGCAGGAGAAAAACCATGTTCTTTGTGTTCGGCCCGTCAGGCCAGATGTACCGGGGCGGCCCCGAAAACCTGGCACGTATTTCTGCGGTGCGCAGCGTGCAGCGCCCGCAGGCCCTGCGCACGCGGGCCATGGACGCACAAGATGGCCAGCCAGGGCCCGTCTTCACGGCCCCGCCCCGCCCCACTGCGGCCGACACCAACGCTGCTGCGCCTGCGGCCATCGTCAACCTGCGCATGCACGACGCGGTGAGCGCCTACGCACAGACCGAGCAAGGCCCCCAGGCCAGCACCCGCCAGCCGTTGACCAAGGTGAGCGATGTGATGACCACCGGCGGCGTGAGTGTGGCGCCCGACGTGCGTGTGAACGATGCCTGGCAGACCCTGGCCGAGCACAAAGTGGCGCAAGCGCCCGTCGTCGATGTGCTGGGCCGTGTGATCGGACTGCTGCTGAGGGCCGACATGGCGCCACTGGACCTGCTGCCCGAGCCCGGCGCCGTCAAACAGGCCATCGACCTGGCCCGCCGCCCGGTGGCCGAGGTGATGGTGAGCCCGGTGCCCACGGTGTCCCCAGACACCGAGCTGCGCCGCGTGGCTGCCGTGCTGCTGGACACCGGCCTGCCCGGCCTGCCGGTGACGGACGAGACGGGCGTGCTGTCGGGCTTTATCTCGCGCACCGACATCCTGCGCGCCGTGGCGGCCGACCCGCCGCTGGACCTGTGGAGCGGGCCCGCCGTGCCCTTGTAAGGGCATATTTGAATAAAAATGGCCGCTGGCGCTAGAAGAATATGCGCCAATCGCTATCAATTCAGGAGTGAATATAAAGGGCGCCTATTGGCGCCCTTGCACGATCACCGGCGGCCCTTCACGCCACCGTCAGTGGGCCGATGGACCTGTCTCTGGCGTGCGCTCACGAATCTCCAGCCCCGTGGCCGCGTCGATCTTGAGCCCCTTGGGCAGCGGGAACTTGATGGTTTCCTCGATGCCCGCCATGGTGCGGACCGACACAGCGCCCAGCGCCTTGATGCGGTCGATGACCTGCTGCACCAGGATTTCAGGCGCGGAGGCACCCGCAGTGAGCCCCACGCGCGAACGGCCCTTGAACCACTCGCCCTGCAGCTCGTCCGCACTGTCCACCATGTAGGCGGTGGTGCCCAGCTTGGCGGCCAGCTCGCGCAGGCGGTTGCTGTTGGAGCTGGTGGGGCTGCCCACCACGATCACCACATCCACCTGCGGGCTCAGCACCTTGACGGCGTCCTGCCGGTTCTGCGTGGCGTAGCAGATGTCCTGCTGTTTGGGTTCGCGCACATTCGGAAAGCGCGCCCGCACGGCGGCAGAGATTTCGGCAGCGTCGTCCACACTCAGCGTGGTCTGCGTGACCACCGCCAGCTTCTCGGTCTGCGCGGGCTGCACGCGGGCCACGTCCTCCACGTCTTCCACCAGATGGATACCGTGGTCGAGCTGGCCCATGGTGCCCTCCACCTCGGGGTGGCCCTTGTGGCCGATCATGATGAACTCGTAGCCCTCTTTGGCAAGCTTGGCCACTTCGACATGTACCTTGGTCACCAGCGGGCAGGTTGCGTCAAAAATGCTGAAGCCACGCGCCTCGGCCTCCTGCTGCACGGCCTTGCTCACACCATGGGCGCTGAAAACCAGCGTGGCGCCCGGGGGCACATCCGACAGCTCTTCGATGAAGATCGCGCCCTTGGCCTTGAGGTCGTTCACCACGTAGGTGTTGTGCACGATCTCGTGGCGCACATAGATGGGGGCGCCAAACTTCTGGATGGCGCGCTCCACGATCTCGATGGCGCGGTCCACACCGGCGCAAAAGCCACGCGGCTCGGCCAGCAGGATTTCTTTCGGCGCCAGCATCACAGGATCCCGATCAGCTGCACTTCAAAGGTCACGGGCTGGCCCGCCAGCGGGTGGTTGAAGTCGAACAGCACGGCGCCGTCGTCACGCACCTGCATCACGGCCCCGGCGTAGCTGCCCTGGCCGTCGGGCGTGGGGAACTGCACCACGTCGCCCACGTTGTACTTCTCGTCGGGATCGCCCAGTTCGTTCATCAGCTTGCGCGCCACCCACTGCTGCATGTCGGGATTGCGCTCGCCAAAGGCCTCGCCCGCAGGCAGCTCGAACGTGGTGCGCGTGCCCTCGGCCAGGCCCAGCAGGCGCTGCTCCATGGCGGGCGAGTTGTCGCCCGTGCCCAGCGACAGGGTGGCGGGTTTGTCGGCAAAGGTGTTGATCACATCGCCTGCAGGGCCCGCCAGACGGTAATGCAAGGTGAGGAAAGAGCCCGGCTGGACGGTGGGAACGGAGGCATCGATAGAGGTCATGAAAGTCCCGATAAACTGGCCTGCATTGTAGAAAACCGGGCAAAGCCCTACGCCCGTCACTCCCTGACAGGCGTCAAAGACCCTCGCGCCATGCCCCTCAAAGACCTGCCCGCCGACGCCCAGCCCCGCGAAAAACTGCTGGCGCGAGGCCCCGCCGCCCTGGCCGATGCCGAGCTGCTGGCCATCCTGCTGCGCACGGGGATCGTGGGCAAGGGCGTGCTGCAGATGGCGCAGGAGCTGCTGGACCCGCCCGGCATCGACCCGGACACGGGCGCCATCACCGGCGGCTTTGGCGGCATTGCCGGCCTGCTGCACACCAGCGCGGCCGACCTGGTGCGCATCAAGGGCCTGGGCCCCGCCAAGCGCGCCGAGCTGGTGGCGGTGCTGGAGCTGGCCCGCCGCGCACTTGCCCAGCAGCTGCGCGAACGCGAGGTGTTCGACTCGCCCGACACCGTCAAGCACTACCTGCAGCTGCACCTGGCGGCCAAGGGGCACGAGGTGTTTGCGGTGCTGTTCCTCGATGCACAAAACCGCCTGCTGGCGCTGGAGGAGCTGTTTCGCGGCACGCTCACGCAGACCAGCGTGTACCCGCGCGAGGTGGTGCTGCGCGCCCTGCACCACCAGGCGGCCGCCGTGGTGCTGGCCCACAACCACCCCAGCGGCAGCGTGGAGCCCAGCCGCGCCGACGAGGCGCTGACCCAGACCCTGAAGACCACTCTGGCACTGGTGGACGTGCGCGTGCTCGACCATGTGATCGTGGCGCC
>NZ_QAIM01000665.1:0-196 GCF_003061035.1 Acidovorax sp. HMWF018 | reverse complement strand
GGGATTGCGCTCGCCAAAGGCCTCGCCCGCAGGCAGCTCGAACGTGGTGCGCGTGCCCTCGGCCAGGCCCAGCAGGCGCTGCTCCATGGCGGGCGACAACTCGCCCGTGCCCAGCGACAGGGTGGCGGGTTTGTCGGCAAAGGTGTTGATCACATCGCCTGCAGGGCCCGCCAGACGGTAATGCAAGGTGAGGAAA
>NZ_QAIM01000664.1:0-10455 GCF_003061035.1 Acidovorax sp. HMWF018 | reverse complement strand
TGGACAAGATAGCCAGCAGCAGCAGCACGTTCACCGCCAGCGAGACGGTGGAGAAAATGCCGAACAGTGCGTAGTAGATGCACATGAACACCGCAATGGCCACCATGCCCCACACCACGCTGTGGATACCGCGCTCGATGTTGTCGGCGCCCAGGCTGGGGCCGATGGTGTATTCCTCGATGATTTCCATGGGCGCGGCCAGCGAGCCAGCGCGCAGCAGCAGGGCGGTGTCGTTGGCCTCGGCCGTGGTCATGCGGCCCGAAATCTGCACGCGGCCGCCACCGATTTCGGAACGGATGACAGGGGCCGTGACGACCTCGCCCTTGCCCTTTTCGAACAGCACGATGGCCATGCGCTTGCCCACGTTCTCGCGCGTGATGTCCTTGAAGATGCGGGAGCCCTTGGCGTCCAGCGTGAGGTTGACAGTGGGTTCCTGCGTCTGACCGTCAAAGCCCGGCTGCGCATCGGTCAGGTTTTCGCCGGTCAGGATGACCTGCTTCTTGACGATGACGGGCTGGCCGTTGCGTTCCAGGTAGCGCTCGGAGCCGAACGGCACGGGGCCGCGGCCTGTCTCTGCCGAACGGGCTTCGGTGCCCTCGTCCACCATGCGCACTTCCAGCGTGGCAGTGCGGCCCAGGATGTCCTTGGCCTTGGCGGTGTCCTGCACGCCGGGCAGCTGCACCACGATGCGGTCCAGACCCTGCTGCTGGATCACGGGCTCGGCCACGCCCAGCTCGTTGATCCGGTTGTGCAGCGTGACCATGTTCTGCTTGAGCGCCTGCTCCTGCACGCGGCGTGTGGCTTCGGGCTTGATCGAAGCGCGCAGCTTGAACTCAGTGCCTTCTGGCGTGGTGGTGACCTGGAGATCGGCGAACTGGTCGGCGATCAGGTTGCGCGCGGCCGTGGCCGTGGCTTCATCGCGCACCTTGATGTCGATGGACTGGCCGTCGCGGCTGATGCCGCCATGGCGGATGTTCTTGTCGCGCAGTGCCGTGCGGATGTCACCCGCATAGGACTCGGACTTCTTGGTCAGCGCCGCCTGCATGTCCACCTGCAGCATGAAGTGCACGCCACCGCGCAGGTCCAGCCCCAGGTACATCGGATTGGCGTGCAGGGCCTTGAGCCACAGCGGCGAACGCGACACGAGGTTGAGGGCCACGATGTAGGAAGGGTCGTTGGCGTCAGGCACCAGCGCCTTCTGGATGGCGTCCTTGGCCTTGAGCTGGGTGTCGGGCGTGTCGAAACGCGCGCGCACCGAGTTGCCCTCCAGCGCCACAAAGTCAGGTGTCACACCGGCGGCCTTGAGGGCTTCTTCCACCCGCTGCTGCACGGCGGTATCCACCTTGATGGTGGCCTTGGCCGACGACACCTGCACAGCAGGCGCCTCGCCAAAGAAATTGGGCAGGGTGTACAAGGCCCCCACCAGCAGCACGATCACCAGGATCGCGTACTTCCAGACCGGATAACGGTTCATGATCGCGCTCTCACCTCAGTTGTGCAGGCGCCCTACGCGCCAGCGCCCCCTGACCCCGCGCCCGGACGGGCCGGGGCGCGCAGCGCCTCAGGGGGATGTTCATGGATTACTTGACGGAGCCCTTGGGCAGCACCTGCACCACCGCGCTGCGCTGCATTTGCACTTCCACGCCACTGGCGATCTCGATGTGCAGAAACCCTTCGGACAGGCGCGTCACCTTGCCCACGATGCCACCGGCGGTAGCCACTTCATCGCCCTTGGCGATGGCGTCGATCATGGCGCGGTGTTCTTTCTGGCGCTTCATCTGGGGGCGGATCATGACGAAGTACAGCACCACAAACATGAGCACCAGGGGCAGCATGCCGGTCAGAGAGGACATGATGTCACCGCCGCCAGCGGCTGCGGCAGGTGCGGTTTGGGCGAAAGCGGAAGAAATAAACACGGACTGGACTCCACAACGGATGGTCAAAATTCACACAACCCGCCCACACCACGCGCCAAAGCGCCTGCGGGGGCAGAACAGAGCATTGTATGCGGCGCCTTGAGCGCCGCCCAAGGGGGAAGACCCAAGCGCGCAGCGGGTGTTTGCCACCTGCGGGCCCCACAAGGGCCCGCCAGCGGAAATACAGGCCAAAAACGGGTGATGCGCTAGGGATTCATGCCTCAATAGCTACACTATTAATAGCAAAAGCCCGCACAGAGGCGGGCTTTTGTGGGAGACACTGACGGCAGAAGGACCTATCAGGCGACCTGACGCTGGACCGGGGCGCCCGTGCGCCACTGGGCCATCAGGCCGTCCCACTTGGGACGCGCCGCCTTCAGGTGCCGTTCCTTCACGTGGCCGTAACCACGGATCTCTTCGGGAATGCGGGCAATTTGCACCGCCAAGGCCAGGTTGTCAGCGTTCAAGTGGGCCAGCAGCTCGTCGACGCAGGCGCGGTATTCGGCGATCAGTGCGCGCTCCATGCGGCGCTCCTCGGTCTTGCCGAAAATGTCCAGCGCCGTGCCGCGCAGCCCCTTCATCTTGGCCAGCACGCCGAAGGCGCTGCGCATCCAGGGGCCGAACGGCTGCTTGACCAGCTCGCCCTTGGCGTTCTTCTTGGCGGTCAGGGGCGGTGCCAGGTGGTGCACCAGCTTGTAATCGCCTTCGAACATGTTCGCGATCTTGTCCGTGAAGGCCTTGTCGGTGTGCAGGCGCGCCACTTCGTACTCGTCCTTGTAGGCCATTAGCTTGAACAGGTAGCGGGCCACAGCCTCAGACAGGCGGGTGCCGCTGCCCAGTTTTGCTTCCGCCGCCTTCACTTTCTCGACGAAGGCCTGGTACTCGGAAGCGTAAGCGGCGTTCTGATAACCCGTCAGGAACTCCACGCGCTTGGCCACCATCTCGGCCAGCGACGGCTTCTTGACGAACTGGATCACTTGCGCGGCCTGGAACAGCGCCTGCACCGCCGCCAGGTCGTGCGCGCAGCGGCGGCCCCATTCAAACGCTGCCTTGTTGTTGTCCACCTGCACGCCGTTCAATTCCATGGCGCGCATCAGCGATGCGTAGGTGAGTGGCACGCGGCCCTTTTGCCAGGCGTAGCCCAGCATCAGCGGGTTGGTGTAGATGCTGTCGCCCAGCAGCTGGGTGGCCACTTGCTCGGCGTCAAAGCTGCCCACACCTGCCGCGCCCACGGCGGTGGCAATGGCGGCGTCGCAGTTGCCACCAGGGAACTGCCAGTCCGGGTTGTTCACAAACGCCGCCGTGGGCGTACTGTGGGTGTTGAGCGCCACAAAGGTGCGGCCGGGCTGCATGACAGCCAGGGTGTACTTGTGCGCGGCCACGATGGAGTCGCAACCGATCACCAGGTCGGCCTTGGCGGTGTCGACCTTGGTGGTGTAGATGGCGTCGGGCCGGTTGGCGATCTGGATATGGCTCCAGGTGGCGCCGCCCTTTTGTGCCAGGCCGCCGGCGTCCTGCGTGATGACGCCCTTGCCGTCCAGGTGCGCGGCCATGCCCAGCAGCGAGCCGATGGTGATCACGCCCGTGCCGCCCACGCCGCCGACCACGATGCCCCAGGCGCTTTCGGCCACGGGCAGCACGGGTTCGGGGATGTTGGGCAGCGAGGAAAGGTCGCCCTTCTTCTCCTTCTTGGGCTTCTTGAGTTTGCCGCCTTCCACGGTGACGAAGCTCGGGCAGAAGCCGTTGACGCAGGAATAGTCCTTGTTGCAGGTGCTCTGGTTGATGCGGCGCTTGCGGCCGAACTCGGTCTCCACCGGCTCCACGGACAGGCAGTTGGACTTGGTCGAGCAGTCGCCGCAGCCCTCGCACACCAGCTCGTTGATCACCACGGTCTTGTCGGGCGTGGCCAGCTTGCCGCGCTTGCGGCGGCGGCGCTTTTCCGTCGCGCAGGTCTGGTCGTAAATGATGGCCGTGCAGCCCTTGATCTCGCGGAACTGGCGCTGGATGGTGTCCAGCTCGTCGCGGTGGTGCACCGTCACGCCGTCGGCCAGCGCAACGCCGTCGTACTTGTGCGGCTCGTCCGTCACGATCACGAGCTTGGCCACGCCTTCGGCCTTCAGGCTGTTCATGATCTGCAGCACGCTGTGCCCCTCGGGCCGCTCACCCACGGTCTGGCCGCCAGTCATGGCCACCGCATCGTTGTAGAGCACCTTGTAGGTAATGTTCACCCCCGCCGCAATGCTCTGGCGGATGGCCAGCAGGCCGCTGTGGAAGTAGGTGCCATCGCCCAGGTTGGCAAAGATGTGCGCGTCGGTGGTAAAGGGCTGCTGACCGACCCAGGTCACGCCCTCGCCACCCATCTGCGTGAAGGTGCTGGTGCGGCGGTCGGGCATCCAGTTGACCATGTAATGGCAGCCAATGCCCGCCACAGCGCGCGAGCCCTCGGGCACGCGGGTGCTGGTGTTGTGGGGGCAGCCGCTGCAGAACCAGGGGGCGCGTTCGCCCGTGTCCACCTTCAGCTCCGCCATCGCGCGCTCGCTGGCCTCGATGATGGCCAGGCGCGCTTCCATGCGGGCCACGATGTCAGAGGGTACGCCCAGCTTCTTCAGGCGCTTGGCAATGGCCTTGGCGATGATGGCAGGAGTGAGGTCGGCCTTGGCGCGCAGCAGCCAGTTCTGGCTGGGGTTGGGCATGCTCCATTCGCCGCCCGTGGCGTCGCCTTCGGGCTCGTCGAATTTGCCCAGCACGTTGGGGCGCACATCGGGGCGCCAGTTGTACAGCTCTTCCTTGAGCTGGTATTCGATGACCTGGCGTTTCTCTTCCACCACCAGAATCTCTTGCAGGCCTTGCGCAAAGTCGCGGGTGATGGTGGCTTCGAGCGGCCACACCACATTGACCTTGTGCACGCGAATGCCGAGCTGGCGGCAGGTGTCGTCATCGAGGCCCAGGTCCACCAGCGCCTGCCGGGTGTCGTTGTAGGCCTTGCCGCTGGCGATGATGCCGAAGCGGTCTTGCTTGCCTTCGATGACGTTGTAGTTGAGCTTGTTGGCGCGGATGTACGCCAGGGCCGCGTACCACTTGTAGTCCATGAGGCGCGCTTCCTGCTCCAGCGGCGCGTCGGGCCAGCGGATGTGCAGGCCGCCGGGCGGCATCACAAAGTCCTCGGGCAGGATGATCTTCACGCGGTCCGGGTCGATGTTGATGCTGCTGGACGACTCCACCACCTCCTGGATGGTCTTCATGCCCGACCACACACCCGAGAAGCGGCTCATGGCAAACGCATGCAGGCCCATGTCCAGAATCTCTTGCACGCTGCTCGGGAAGAACACCGGCGTGCCGCAGGCCTTGAAGATGTGGTCGCTCTGGTGCGCGGCCGTGCTGCTCTTGCTGATGTGGTCGTCGCCGGCAATGGCGATCACGCCGCCGTGTTTGGCGGTGCCGGCCATGTTGGCATGCTTGAACACGTCGGAGCAGCGGTCCACACCCGGGCCCTTGCCGTACCAGATGCCGAAGACGCCGTCGAACTTCTTGCTTTGCGGGTACAGATCGAGCTGCTGCGTGCCCCACACCGCGGTGGCGCCCAGTTCTTCGTTCACACCGGGCTGGAAGACGATGTTGTTGGCTGCCAGGTGCTTCTTGGCCGCCCACAGCGCCTGGTCGTACGTGCCCAGGGGCGAGCCCCGGTAGCCGCTGATGAAGCCCGCCGTGTTGAGCCCCGCCGCCGCATCGCGCTGGCGCTGCAGCATGGGCAGGCGCACCAGGGCTTGCACACCGCTCATGAAGGCGCGGCCTTCGCCCAGGGTGTATTTGTCGTCCAGAGTGACCGTCTCTAGCGCTTTGCGGATGGACTCGGGCAGGGGGGCGTTCATGGCTATGTCTCCAATGGCTTTTGTGGGGTCCGCGCCTTGTGGGCACGCTGGGGTAGCACCATGCAGCCCGTTTAGGGCTGCGGCACTAATCTGCGGGTAAGTGTATGTCTGCGCCGCTGATATGTCTTTGCGTTCTGTGCCGTGTTTAGGCTATTCTGAGAAAGGATCTTTCTCTTTTCAGCCGCTTTGTGAACACTCTCGACAAATTCGATATCGCCATCCTCAACGAGCTGCAGGCTGACGCCCGACTGACGAATGCCGAGTTGGCCCAGCGGGTGGGCCTGTCGGCCGCCCCCTGCTGGCGCCGCGTGCGGGCGCTGGAGGAGCAAGGCTTCATCAAGGGTTACCGCGCGGAGATCGACCGGCACAAGATCGGCCTCGGGGTACTCGCCTTCGTGCGGCTGGATGCGGACCGCAGCACGGGCAACCTCACGCGCAAGATGGAGGAAGCCATCCGACAGATTCCGGAAGTGGTGTCGTGCCACTACATCAGCGGCACCGGCACCTTCGAGCTGCAGGTGGTGGCACGGGATCTGGACAGCTTCTCGCAGTTTGCGCGCGACGTGCTGCTGAACCTGCCCAACGTGAAAGACATGCACACCAGCTTCTCGCTGGGTGAGGTGAAGGCCAGCGGGGCGCTGCCGCTGACACACCTCACACGCACACGGGCTTGAAGGCGCGCCGCCCTGGCTCTACCAGCTCCAAAAGGCATGGCAGATTGGGGCCACGCCTCATTTCATGAGCGCCTCAGCGCGGCCACAGCGCCCAAAGGCGCAAGTTCTGCTTGAGCCGGCCCGCGATGTCACCCGCCTCTGGCCCCCAACCCGTGAAATAGTCCGCGCGCACTGCACCGAGGATGGCGCTGCCCGTGTCCTGTGCGAGCACCAGGCGGTTGAGCTGCACCTGCGGGCCGGACGAAGCCAGCCACACGGGTGTGCCGTAGGGAATGCTCTGCCGGTCCACTGCAATCGATCGGCCGGGCGTCAGGGGCACGCCCTGCGCACCACGCGGGCCAAACCCGGCGTCCAGCGGGCTCAAAGGCTCTTCGCGGAAGAACACATAGCGCGGGTTGCTCCACAGCAGCTCATTGGTGCGCTGGGGGTTCGCGGCCACCCAGGCGCGGATGCCCGGCCAGGTCGCATCGCGCGTCAGGCCCTGGTCCAGCAGCCAGCGGCCCACGCTCTGGTAGGGCTGGTCATTGGTGCCTGCGTAGGCCACCCGCACCAGCGAGACCGAGCCATCGGGCTCGGTGATGCGCAGACGACCCGACCCCTGGATGTGCAGCACCATGGACTCGATGGGATCACGCAGCCACGCAATGGCCCGGCCCGCGAGCGCGGCCTGGGCCTCCGGCAGGGTGTCAATCTGCTGGCGGGTGTACCAGGGCTTGCGCGCCCCGAGGCTGGCGGGTACCCGATAGATAGGCACCGTGAAACCATTGCCGGGCTGGCGCACCGCGTCCATCATGGGTTCGTAGTAGGCCGTCAGCAAGCCATCGGCGTTGCCGTCAGTCGCCTCGACGCGGTAGGGCTGCAGGCGTGCGATGAGCCAGGCACGCTGCTCATCGGCCGTGGCAATGCTCAGCTGCCGGACCTCGCTGCACAGCGCAGTGAAGGGGGGCTGGGGCCGCTCGCAGCTCTTGATCCACGCGTTCCAGGCTTCGTGCAGCGCGTCTTCGGTAAAGCCCGGCAGCTCGGCCCAGCGCACGGGAATCCAGCGGCTTTTGGGCTGCGCCATGGGCGATGGCAGCGGGCCGGTGTCGCCCGGCAGCACCACCGCACTGGGCGGCAGCGGCGCAGGAGTGCCCCCAGGGCGTGCGGGGACTGGGGCAGGGGGCGTGGAGCAGGCGGCCAGCGTTCCTACAATCAGCGCGGTCAACGCAACGCGCAGGAGTGTCAATTTCATGGGGCTGATTTTGCTTGAAGCGCTGCTGGCGCTGGTGGTACTGGTGGCTATCGTGTGGTGGACCATGTTCTCGGGCCGCAAGGGAGGAGAACTGAAGGCCCCACCGCCCGCCGACAGCGACAAGCATCCGCCATCGCCTTGAACGGGCAGTGAGTTGCGCCCCAGGGACGGCCCTGTCCTACAACCGATGGGCCAGCGCGCCGATGGCACAGCTTCATCGCGGGCCCCACGATGGCGTGAGCTGGGTGACGCCACTGCACGGGACGCGATAACGCTCCGACAGCGCGGCGGGTGCGAGACCCGCCCACCCAGCGCCACCGCTTTTCAAGGAGCACACACATGCGCACACACATTCAAATTCTCGGCGCTGCCGCCGCCATCGTTCTGGTCACCGGATGCGCCAGCATGGATGACACCCAGCGCCGTACGGCCACCGGAGCTGGCATTGGGGCGCTGGCAGGCGCGGTCATCGGCTCCGCGACCGGCGGCAGCGCCGGGACCGGCGCCGTGGTGGGGGCCGGTGTCGGGGCACTGGGCACCTACATCTGGTCGCAAAACATGGAGCGCCAAAAGCGCGAGATGGAACAGGCCACCCAGGGCACCGGTATCGCCGTGACCCAGACGGCTGACAACCAGCTCAAGCTCAATATCCCCAGCGACATCTCGTTTGCCGTGGGCCGCTCGGACATCCAGCCCAACTTCGCGCCGGTCCTGGACCAGTTTGCCGCAGGCCTGCGCAACAACCCGAACACTGACGTACGTATCGTGGGGCACACCGACAGCACAGGCAGCGATGCCACCAACAACCCCCTGTCGATGGACCGCGCCGCAAGCACCCGCAGCTACCTGACAGCGCGCGGTGTGGATGGCCGCCGCATCGTGATCGAAGGCATGGGCGAGCGTTACCCCATCGCTACCAACGACACCGCCGAGGGCCGTGCGCGCAACCGGCGGGTCGAGATTTTTGTGGGCGAACGACCACGGGGCTGATCGCCCGGACTGCGAACTCCCCGCCAGAAGGTGGGCTCAGTTGCCCGTGCGCAGCAGGTTGGCCAACTCCACAGCGGACTTGACCTGCATCTTGTCGAACACCCGTGAGCGGTGAACCTCGACCGTGCGCACGCTGATGTCGAGCTGGTCGGCGATGAGCTTGTTGGGAAGACCGGCGACCACCAGGTCCATCACATCACGCTCCCGCTCGGTCAGTTCGCTCAGCCGTACCTGCAAGTCACTGCGTTCGCGCACCTGTGCCAGCCGCTCGGCCGATTGGGCGAGTGCCTGCTCAATGCGGTCCACCAGCGCGTTGTCGGAAAAGGGCTTCTCGCAAAAATCAAAGGCCCCCCGCTTGACGGTGTCCACGGCGGTGGGCACGTCCGCATGGCCAGTGAGAAAGATCACCGGCATGGTGGCCAGGTCGCCCCGCGCGGCCAACACGTCAAACAGTGCCAGCCCGCTCATGCCAGGCATACGCACATCCAGCAGCAGGCAACAGGGCTGGCGTTGGGGGGGCCGCTTTTGCAGCATGGCATCGAAGGCTTCGGCCGAATCAAAGGACTCGCTGGGCAGCCTGCGCGAGCGCAGCAGCCAGGCCAGTGCCTCGCGCACGCTGGCGTCATCGTCCACGATGTACACGGTGGCGTTGGTGATGGGCTCCATAGATCAGTTCAGTTGTCCATTGCAATGTCAGTCACGCGCAGACGATGAAAGCGCCAAAGCCCCTGCGCTGGCCGCCGTAACTGCCTCAGGGGGTGGCTCCATTGTTCACGGGCAGCGTGAAGGTGAATACCGTACCACGGGGCTCATTCGGCGCAAATCCGAGAAAACCGCCGTGTTGTTCAATGACGGTGCGGCACATGCTCAACCCCAAGCCCATGCCCTCCGGGCGGGTGGTGAAAAACGGGGTGAACAGTTTTTCTGCGACCTCGGGGGGAATCCCGGTTCCCACATCGGTCACAGCAAATTCAATCCAGCCGTTGTGCGGATTGGAGGCAGCACGCCGCACCCTGATATCCAGCACGCGATTGCTTACTCCAGGATCATCCATCGCCTGCATGGCATTGCGCGCCAGGTTCAGCAATACCTGCTCCACCATCGTACGGTCACACAGCGCGGGCGCCAGGCCCTGCTCCACCGATGTATTGACGCGCACGCCCAGTTTGCGGGCCTGCAGGCTCACCAGCGGCAGAATGGCATCGAGCAATTGCTGCGCATGCACTGCCTCACGGGCTTGGTCGCGGCGCCGGACGAAGTCGTGAACACTTTTGATCACTCGGCCCGCTCGCTCGGCCTGGCGGGCAATCTGGCGCATGGCCATGCGCACATCCTCCAGCGCGTCGGGCTCGGGTACAGACGCACTGGCGGGAGTGGCATGTTCCAGCAGGTTGATGGAACCATTGGCGTAGCTGGAGATGGCGGCCAGCGGCTGGTTGAGTTCATGGCTGAGCAACGAAGCCATCTCGCCCACCGTGGCCAGCCGCGCAGTGGCCTGCAGCCGCTCCTGCGAGGCGCGGGACAGCTCCTCCACCCGGCGCTGTTCGCTGATGTCCAGGAACGCGCTCATCCAGCCGGTGTGCTGGCCTTGGGCATTGATGAGCGGGGCCTCGATGATCAGTACGGGAAACCGCGTGCCGTCCTTGCGCATGAACTCGGACTCAAACCCCTCGCGCGGCGGCATGGTGCCGGCAAAACGGATGGCCTGGCGCTGGCGGTATTCCTCCACACGCTCGGGGGGCCAATAGGGTGCCGACATGCTCAGGCCCAGCAGC
>NZ_QAIM01000663.1:0-5371 GCF_003061035.1 Acidovorax sp. HMWF018 | reverse complement strand
GAAAGCCAACAGAATCAACGATCTACCAACACCACCCCCGCGCCAGTGCTGGGTTTGCGTACCGCCAGTTATTGCACTGAAAACGAGGGGACCCCAATGACGGCTGGGATGTCCTTGCCGACCACGCAGACAACCCGACCATGACCGGCTTGCTGGCCCAGGCCGACGCATTGGCAGAAGAACTGTCCTGACAGGTACCGCAAATGATCGCCTTAGATGCCAGCGGCAACCTGCCGCCCCCACCAAAGTTGCAGCCGTGCCCCGTTCTGCGCAAAACCTCTGACCCTTCGCTGGCGCAGGATCAACCCTCGCGCCGGATGCAAAACAGAGGGCTGCTTCGGCGCCAAGATGCCCGCCATAGCGCTCGATGACGAGACAGAGATCGCAGCCTGGAACACACGGGAGCCACCTGCAGCTTCTCAACCGCCACAAGCCCGCGAGGCAACGCAAGAGCCCCAACCAGCATAGGAGGCATGAAATGAACAACGCTATCCATTTGGCCCAGAACGCATTGAAACTCGTCCTTGGGGTCGGCAGAGGCACCAGCGGTCGATTGATCCTTGAGGCGAGCCAAGAGCAAGCCGTCAGGGACGCCCTGGCTGCAATACAGCGAGAGGCCATGGCCGCAGCCGGGTTTACTCCGGGACGGCCGCCCGAAACTACCGAGGCCGCGTGGCTGCTCATTCGCTATGAGCATGAAGAAGGCGATGTAAATTCGGTGGTACTCGCTGTCCGTGACGACGACGAGTGGAGCGTTGCCGCAGACTGGAAAGCCGAATCCACCCTGGACTCCGTCTACGCAGACGGTGGCTACATCGTGGGCTGGATGCCATATGCAGTCCCCGACCCGGTGCTTGTTGAAGCAGCAGCCACCCATTGAACAAAAAAGACCAGAGCATCCATGAGCAAGAAGATCAAGCTGCTGCTGGCAGCATTCGTCAAAGCAGAGAACGTCAGCCCTGACATGCTGCGCATCACCCATCAGGAGGCAGGCTGGTGCGTGAGTAGCGGCGAGACCCTTTTGATGCGCCCCAATGGCTCTACGCACTTCGACACTCCGCAGCAGGCTTTCCGCGTGCTGGCCGGCGCGGGCATCCGCTGCGCAGTGATCGAGTGGGACGGGCTGGACCCTTTCACCGAGTGAGCCCCCCGTTTCGTTTGTGACAACCTACCACCGAAGAGACCAAAATGGCCAAAAATCACGCACGCCCCGCTGAAACGCTGCGCCGCATGGGCGGATGGTCTGGCGGCTCCATAGGGCAGGCCGAAGCGCTGGCGGGCATCAATGTTCAGTGCGATACAGAGCGCAAGGCACTATGGGATCAGTTCAAGCACTTGTTCATCGGGGACTCGCAGGTCCTGATCAATGCGGTGGTCGATCACTGCGCGACGATCACCCTGGGCCGAATCCGGCGTGGTGAGCTGTCCCTGCTGCCCAGTCGGATCTGAAAGATGTCTATTCCGCCCGAGAACAACACGCCAGAGCAGACATATATGCAGTTGGCAGTACGCTGGATGACTGGTCGATGTGCAGGCGAGTCACAGTGCCCGCTGGACTATCCCACCGCCCCAGTGCGCAAGCTTGCGAAACGCTTTGACTTCAGAAAAAAGGCCATCAACGCTTGCCCTCGGAGTGACGCGATGGATAAATCGGTGGCTGTTATGAAGGACGCCACCTGCCCACACTCGCAGGGCGGGTGACCCACACTGGATCGGCCATGCCCATCACCAAACGCCCCTGTTCAAACTGCCCCTTCCGCTGCGACGGGGCCGGCATCGAGCTGAGCCCCGGCCGCATCGAAGGTATCGTTACAGACTTGCTCAAAGACGATCAGCAAACCTTCGTTTGCCACAAGACCCTGGACAAGGAACGTAGGACCTGCGCCGGAGCGGTGGCCCTGATGTCGAAGCTCGGCCGCCTGCCGGTGATCGCCCGGCTGGGCCTGGCCTATGGCGTCATCACTGCCGCCGACGTAGAAGCCAGCGCGGAAATGGTGATCGAACCCAGCGCCCTGGACCTGCCATCCTTGACCGCAGCATCAAGATAGGCCCCATGCAACCCCTTGCCGACTTAGAACTCATTCAGGTCAGTGCCGACCGCGCGACTGTATGGGTACACGCCCCCGATGGGTCCACAGTTGGCCGGTTCTCAAAGCGCTTTGGCATCGATGCCCACACCACGGCCAGTGAGCAAATGCAAGGTGCGCCACAGTGTTTGCACTGCACCCATTCCCCGCCAACGGCCCACGATTGGCAGAAGTTCTGCGACTTGATGCAGCTGCACCACGGGATCACGGTCGACCGGGATTTGATCGAGATCTGACCAGCCAAGGAGTTACGGGTGTTCCCAGTCGAGAACACCCGCTCGAATATGAAGTTTGGCTGGCGGACAGCAAGCTCTTTGACGGAGCCCCACTGCTCCTTTTTGAAACCACGGAAGTGGCCGACGTTGCCGCGAAGGTTACGAGGTGCAGTTGCGCGCTGCGCGGGCGATCTGTACCGCACCCACTACGACGCGGGAGTGAATGGTCAGTCTCTACTTCACCGCGTTACGCGGAGGGCATGGGTACGCTGCCATGAGGGACAGCAGAATACTTGCACTCGCATCGAGATGGAGTCTTTCAGGGTTCGCGCGAAGGTACTTGACTACTATTCGAACTGCTTGGGTATTCGCGACGCTCGCAGGAACACACGCAGCAGGGTCCTGCTGATCAAGGAGCACCATTGTGTTGCGCGTCCCTTCAACAAGGCCCAAGCAGTACAGCGCCTTGAAACTGTCAACGTCCGATTTGTCGCCGTCGAAGTATTTCACCGCCTGCTGGCAAGCATCGAGGAGTTGATTCCCATCTGCTGCTGAGGCCGTTGCAGCCGATAGGCCCAAGAAGAGGCACACAGCCAGCTGTTGGGGCCTCAAGACGCTGCCCCGATCAATCTTCCCGCCTCGATGTCAGCACGCAACAAGTCATTTGCCCGCGTTTGCCAGCCTGGGCCTGTGGCCTTCAGCGCTGCCAGCACATCCTGGTCAAACCGGATGTTGGTGGCTACCTTCGGGTTTTCCTTCACTGAGCCCTTGGGCCGCCCACCCTTCGCGCGTGCAGCCATGCTCGCAGGGGTGTGCACCGCCCCATACTTGCCAGCCTTCAGGTCGGCAAGGGACTCACGCAGCCCTGGGATTGCCTGGCCTGCGTCGGCTTCGATGGCTCGGGCCACCGCGTCGGCATCCAGACCTTGGAGGTCTTTCATCGCCTTGATCATCGCTTGATCTCCTTCGGAAGAATGTTGGCCTTTTCAGCCTTCGTGTACACGGTCACCAGCAGCACAATTTCTTCGGCGGCGACATTGAAGTACACCACGCGGGCGCCGCCGCGCTTGCCCTTACCCGCGACCGACCAGCGCACCTTGCGGGCACCCTGAGCGCCAGGGATTACGTCACCGGCTTCAGGGTTGGCAGCGATGAAGCTGATGAAGTCCAGGCGGTCAGCTTCTGTCCACACCTCAGCGACTTGCTTCTGGAAGAGTGGGGATTCGATGACTGTGAACACGGATTTATTGTATCCACAGAATACATGGTGGCAGTTTAATTTTGTGTAGATACAAAAAATAATTCACTGTTCATTCATCCAGTGCGGCACAATCACGGGATGCCGTCCGATCAGTTCGTCCAAACCGCCCTCGCCATCCTTGGCCCCGCCGCCATCTGGCTCTCGCAGAGCCGCACCGTGCAGTTCCAGCGCTGGGCCTGCATCGTCGGCCTGGTCAGCCAGCCTTTCTGGTTCTGGTCCGTGTGGCGCAGCGGCCAATGGGGCGTCGGCGTGGTGGCGGTGGCCTGCGCGCTGGCCTGGCTCAAGGGGCTGTGGGTCCATTGGCTGGCACCGCGCCCATCGTCTGGGCTCGCAATGCTGTCGCTACCTCCTGAGAGCAAGCTGAAATGATTGAGATCGGCGTGGACAAAGGGATCTTGGTGAAGATCCTGGGCCAAGACATCAGTCGCGGTATGGCCCAGCTACCGCCCGCGGGGCCGGAACAGCCAGCGAAGATGCAGGCGGTGATCGAGGTTGCGCCCCATGGCCGGGTGCGCATCACCTACCGGCTGAACAGAAGCCCCCGCAGGAAGGTTAATCTCTGGTTCTGGACCGCTTTTCACGCGGTGGCCGAACCACTCCCGGAAGACCAGCCTTCAGATGCTCCTGACCCTTCACATCAGCAAGATTGAACCCGGAAACTATCGCGTGCTCGTCCTCGATGGGCGGGAAGAGGTGGACCAATGGGAGGCCCCGAATGTCGCCGCCGCGATCCGGCAGTGCGGCCAGGCCGAGATGCAGGAACTTTTGGGGTTCCACATTTGGTACGAGCATGTCTGCGTGGGCACCACCATGATGAGCAACATGCGAATCGACCCTGAGGGCATCGCTGAGAGGCTGATGACGCTGTATGGCGCAGTGAGAGGATAGCGACATGGCAAAAATCGTAGATCGCGGGATCGTAGAACACAACGGGCTGAAAGGCAGTTGGGAGCTTGACTCTGACGGAACGCTCGTTGTGAGTTCTCCGATGCTGGAGTGCAGAGAAACCGCAGTTGTGAAGGGCGGCCCCCAGTCGCTGGCGGATGTAATGTGGCGACAGTTTCTTGACCGCAAGGGCCTGGGAGCAACCCCGTAAAGTTAGGTTGTTCGTACTTCCGTACGGGAGCCGTCGAGGCGAACAAGCACTGCGCCGAGGGCTGGGCCTTCTATCACCGGGACGCCGCACAAGGAGCCCGGATACAAGTCTTCCGCTTCCGGCAAGACGGCGGCCATAGCTTCGCGATGGGCGTGCTGAAAGCCCGGGAAAAGATCAGAGCCCAGCTCTATTCGCGAGGGCATCAGGCGGCCGGCCCGTGGCTCGGAGTAGATCGCTTCCACCAGTTGCTGAATGATTGGGGCCATGCGCGGGGGATTCTATTGGGTGAAGACAGGCGTGATTTTCCTGCCTGCCGCCCTGTACGGCGTTGATCCATCTGGCTGAAAATTCCGGTTCGAGTTCTACGACTTGAGGCAGCTGCACCACGGGATCAAGCTCGAGCGGGTTTTGATCGACATCTGGCCAGCCAAGGCGTTACAGGGTTCCCAGTCGAGATCGATGCGGCCATACTGATCCGCTTCGGAGTCTGAAACCAACCACTTGCGCCAATTAAGCGCCCCAAAGGTAGTGGCGCACGGAGAGGCAAACAGCGTATGAGCAAAACATGGGGAATAGCACGGTTCTACGGCATGGGCTCGATGGAGTACCTGCTCGAATCTGAAGATTGGCTGGCGGACAGCAAGCTCTTTGACGGAGCCCCACTGCTACTTTTTGAGACCATGGAAGAGGCCGACGTTGCCGCGAAGGCACT
>NZ_QAIM01000139.1:0-1741 GCF_003061035.1 Acidovorax sp. HMWF018 | reverse complement strand
CCAGTTGCAGCAGGTGATGATGAACCTGCTGCAGAACGGCTTTGACGCCGTGGGCCAGCACGCGGCACCGCGCATCTGGGTGAGCATCGACCAGGCCGATGGCATGGCACGCGTGGTGCTGCGCGACAACGGCCCGGGCATTCCGCCCGAGCACCTGCTGCGCATCTTCGATCCCTTCTTCACCACCAAACCGGTGGGCAAGGGCACGGGCCTGGGCCTGTCGATCAGCTACGGCATCGTGGAGCAGCACGGCGGACGGCTGAGCGCCCGCAACGCGGAATCCGATGCCGAGCGTGGCGGTGCCGAGTTTGTGCTGGAGCTGCCGCTGGCACCTCAGGCGTAGCTGTCGGCCATTGCGTCCAGCGGCACGGGTTTCATCTTTCCTGCCTGTCCCGCGCTGCCAAACGCTTCGAAGCGTTCTCGGCACACGCCGCGCGCGGCCTTCTTGGCGGCCAGCAGCGCCTTGCGCGGATCGAACTCGCTGCGTTCCTTCGCGAAGGTCTGGCGCATGGCGCCGGTCATGGCCAGGCGGATATCGGTGTCGATGTTCACCTTGCGCACGCCGTTCTGGATGCCACGCCGGATCTCTTCCACCGGCACGCCGTAGGTTTCCTTGATGTCGCCACCGTGCTCGCGGATGATGGCCAGCCACTCCTGCGGCACGCTGGAGCTGCCGTGCATCACCAAATGCGTGTTCGGCACCTTGGCGTGGATGGCTGCAATGCGGTCGATGGCGAGAATGTCGCCGGTGGGCTGGCGCGTGAACTTGTAGGCGCCGTGACTGGTGCCGATGGCGATCGCCAGTGCGTCCACGCCGGTGCGGCGCACGAAGTCCTCGGCCTGGTCGGGATCGGTCAGCATCATGTCGTGCGTAAGTTTGCCCACCGCGCCCACGCCGTCTTCTTCACCCGCCTCGCCGGTTTCCAGCGAACCCAGGCAACCGAGTTCACCCTCCACCGACACGCCCACGGCATGCGCCATGTCGCAGACGCGGCGTGTCACCGCGAGGTTGTAGTCGTAGGTGGCCGGCGTCTTGCCGTCCTCGCGCAGCGAGCCGTCCATCATCACGCTGGTGAAGCCGGAGCGGATCGACTGCATGCACACCGCCGGCGTGGCGCCGTGGTCCTGGTGCAGCACCACGGGCAGGTCGGGGTGGGCCTCCACCGCCGCCAGCACCATGTGGCGCAGGTAGGCCTCGCCCGCGTACTTGCGCGCGCCGGCCGAGGCCTGCAGGATCACCGGGCTGTCGGTCTCCTGCGCGGCTTCCATGATGGCGAGGATCTGTTCAAGGTTGTTGACGTTGAAGGCGGGCACGCCGTAGCCATGTTCGGCTGCGTGATCGAGCACCTGTCGGAGGGAAACGAGCGCCATGGGAATCTCCTGTGGATTGAAAAAGAAAAGGGGGCATCAGGACGAACGGCGTTCGAGGATTTCGAACGCCGGCAGCGTCTTGCCTTCGAGCACTTCGAGGAAAGCGCCGCCGCCGGTGGAGATGTAGCCCACGTCCTTCTCGATGCCGTACTTGGCAATCGCGGCCAGCGTGTCGCCACCACCGGCGATGCTGAAGGCGCTGCTGTCGGCAATAGCCTGCGCAATCGCCTTGGTGCCACCTTCGAACGCGGCGAACTCGAACACGCCCACCGGGCCGTTCCAGACGATGGTGCCGGCCTGCTTGAGCTGTGCCGCCAGCTTGGCCGCGGTCTCGGGGCCGATGTCCAGGATCAGGTCGTCGTCGGCCACG
>NZ_QAIM01000138.1:0-1540 GCF_003061035.1 Acidovorax sp. HMWF018 | reverse complement strand
TGCTCACCCAGATGCGCGGTGCCGCGTGCTGGCCCACGGCGTCAAAGCCGTTCTGCAGCAGGTTCATCATCACCTGCTGCAACTGGCCGGCGCTGCCCATCACGGTGCAGGGTGCGCCGCCGGCCCATTGCACATCGATGGGCGTCGAAAGCCCCTTCTGCACCCAGTGCACGGCGCGCTCGATCACGTCCACCAGGTTGACCGGTTTGCGCTCCTCTGAATCCATCGCCGAGAAGCGTTTGAGGCCATGCACGATGTCGGCTGTGCGCTGCGCGCCTTCCAGCGTGCCCTCAATCAGCGAGGGCAGATCGGCCAGCAGGTGCTCGATTCGCAGCTTGCGTCGCATCTCATCCAGCACGGCCGGCGGCTCGTGAGCATGCATCGCAGCGAGGTAGGTGCGCAGTCGGTCGCTGTACTTGCTGAGCGCGTGCACGTTGCCCAGCACGAAGCTGATCGGGTTGTTGAGCTCGTGTGCCACGCCAGCTACCAGCTGGCCGAGCGAGGCCATCTTCTCGGAGTGCAGCAGCTGCTGCTGCGTGCGCTTCAAGGCCTCGTGCGCGGCGCGCATCTCGTGGTACGCGCGCTTGAGCTCGGCCGTCGGACGACCCACCCACACCGTGCCGACGCGACGGCCCCGCTCGCCGATGCGCGGTGTGCAGTTCGCATCCACCGAGACGGCCTGGCCTTGCCGGTCCAGCAGGTTGAGTTCGATGCCCTCGCCTGCACGCGGTGCGTCGGCCTTTTCCATCGCCGCACGCGCCAGCTCCTGGCTCTGAGCGTCGGCCAGCAGGCCGTAGAGCGGCGTGCCGCGCAGCTGCTCCTCGGGGCGCCCGGTCAGCTCGCAGAGCGCGGCGTTGGCCTGCTCGATCACGCCGCTGTCGTCGCAGACCACCAGCACGTCGGACATGGAGGTGAGCACGCTGAAGATGAACTGTTGCGACTGCTCCAGCTCGGCGTTCTTCTTCTCAAGTTCGACCTCATCGTCGATCAGCCGGGTGTAGACCTCGTCCATCTTCTGGATGACGTCCATCCAGGTGGATTCGTCCACACCATCCATCGGGCCGGTGGGAAGCGGCAGACTGGGCGGGCGCGGCTTGTTCATCGTCAGTGGACGGTGCAGACCATGCACGGGTCGAACGAGCGAACGATGTGCTGCACAGCCACCGGTGTCTTCTCGCCTTCGCGCACCGGCGCGTTCACCAGCGCCTGTTCGAGTGCGCCCGGTATGCCGGCGGCGTCTCGTGGCGAGAAGTTCCAGCTGGTGGGCGCCACGATCTGGTAGTTGGCGATGCGCCCGTTCCTCAGGACCACCCAGTGCCCCAGGCTGCCGCGCGCGGCTTCCGACAGGCCGACGCCACTGCCCTCGTCGGGCAACTCGGACGGCACGCAGAAAGGCTCTGTCGGGCGCAGAGCGCCGAGCCAGTCTTCCATCATGGGGACCACGCGCGCGAGCTCCAGAACACGCGCGAGCACGCGGGTATAGACGTTACCGCCACAGCGCACCACCGCATCGCGCACTAGGGGGTGGCCGGCGGCGAGC
>NZ_QAIM01000137.1:0-13479 GCF_003061035.1 Acidovorax sp. HMWF018 | reverse complement strand
GTGGCGACTTGTGCTCCAGGGCTGCTTGCCAGCGCGGTGCGCGCGCGGCCAGTGCGTGGATGGCCGCCGCTGCCAGCCCCCCGGTGACCAGGCCCGCCAGCACATCAGACGGGAAGTGCACTCCCAGGCAGACGCGGCTCCACACCATGGCGGCTGTGACCGCTGCGGCCAGCCAGGTCAGCCCGCGAACCGGCCGCAGGGCGAGACTGGCCGCCAGCGCGGCGGCTCCCGCCACATGCATGCTGGGAAAGCCTGCGCGCGCGGCATGCTCGATCCACTGGACGCCAATGCCCAGCTGCGAAGGCCGCGGCGCCGGCACCGCCAGTCGCAACAGCTGTACTCCTACCCACGCCAGGGCCATGGACGCGAGCGCCAGCGCCAGGGCGCGCCGCTGCGCTGCGTTGCCCAACACAAAGCTGCCGAGCAGCAGGCCGCCCATGGCGGTGGGTAGTTGCTGTGACACCCACCGTGCCACCGTCACCACGGCAGGCAAGGTCGCGGCGTCGGCATTGAGGGCCTGAAACAGGGCCAGATCGAGTTCAAGCATGGGAGCTGTCCGGTGGCGTGGTGGTGCTGGCGAAATGCGGGAAGCGTGGACGCAGAGCCGTGGCAGCCAGGTCGCAAAGCCAGCCGGTGACCCAGCACAGCCAGCCCGTCCACAGTGTGTGGCTCATGAAATGGGCGCCTCGCACCTGCTGGGCTGCACCCAAGACGAACCCCGCCAGCAACGCACCCGCCAACCACCAGCGTGCGGCCGAAGGTAGCTTGTGGCGCAATGCGAAGTAGCCTCCCAAAAAGGCGAATCCGGCCGACGCATGGCCCGCCGGAAAACAGCGGCCGCTACCGCCATCGAGCACGCCCAGCGCCCAGTGCGACACATGGCGCGCCACGCCGCCAAATTGTGCGAGGTCCCACGGGCAACTGGTGGCGCTGAGGTTCTTGGTGATGCTGACCACGGCCAGCGAGAGCAGGGCGCTCACGGCCATCTGCAGGCGCTCGCTGGCGTCCAGCTTGCGCAGAAAGCCGCGCGGCCACCACACGCTCAGCGCCAGCAGCAGCACCAGCTGCCAGCCCAGACGGCGGGCGCCTTCATGCAGCACCTGCACAAAAAACCACTGGTCCCGCATCGGAAACCCGTTGGACGATCCAAACACCTGCGCAAACGCCAGGTCCTGCCCTGCGGCATCCCAGGCCACCACACAGGCCAGAGCGCCCAGGGTCCAGAAAAGCAGCGTGTGGCGTTGAGAGGGGGCGTGGGGTGTGATGGGCGCGATGGACGGCGTGACGGGCGAAGGCTGCATGTGCCGGAAGATAGGCGGGCGTACTTAACGCCGTCTTAAAGCCGGCGCTGCCCTTGTCCCGCCCCTGTCCGATGGGCTGCGACAATGCCTGCATGCGAATACTCGTGGTCGAAGACGATGCGGGCATAGCCAGTGGCCTGCGCAGCAATCTGCAGCAACGCGGCTATGCGGTGGATGTCAGTGACGGCGTCGCCAGTGCCTGGAGTGCCCTGCGCGCTGAGCGTTTTGACGCTGTGCTGCTGGACCTGGGGTTGGTGGACGGTGACGGTAGCGAACTGCTACGGCGTCTGCGCCTGAGCCCGCCCGCCACCGGGGCTGCGTCGGCAGCTCTGCCGGACCCCGCTACGCCTGTCCTCATCGTCACGGCGCGTGACCAAGTGCACCAGCGCATCGCGGGGCTGGACCAGGGCGCCGATGACTACCTGACCAAGCCCTTTGATGTGGATGAATTGGACGCGCGTTTGCGGGCGCTGCTGAGGCGCGCGGCGGGACGGACGTCGCCCACCATCCGTCTGGGCGATATCGAGCTGGATCCAGCGACCCGCACGGTGCGCCAGCAAGGCAAACCCGTGGAAATGTCTCCGCGCGAGTTTTCCGTGTTGTTGGTGCTGCTGGAGGCGCGGGGCCGGGTGCTGTCGCGCCAGCAGATCGAGGAACGCCTGTACAGCTGGGATGCCGCTGTGGAGAGCAATGCGGTCGAGGTCCACATCCACCACCTGCGCCGCAAGCTGGGCAGTGCCTGTATCCAGACCATGCGCGGGGTGGGTTACTTCATGCCGCAGGAGAAACCCCCGTGAACGCACCCACCGCTCCTCGCACGGCGCCAGCGCGTCGCCCTTCGCTGACCCGGCAACTGTTGTTATGGTCGCTGGGGGCTCTGGCCATTGTCTGGGGCAGCTTCGTCTTCATTGGCTACCAGACCGGTGTGCATGAGGCCGACGAGCTGACCGACGGGCACCTGGCCAGCGTGGCCGCGCTGCTGCTCAACCTGCGGGCCACCGAGGCGATGCAAGGCCCGCAGCGTACCGAGCGCACCCCTACGCCCTGGCTCAAATCGCACGATTACCAGCAGACCATCAGCGTGGTGCAGTGGGATGCGCAGGGGCGGGTGCTATCCCTCACGGGTTCGGTGCCCGAGCCGCCTTTCAGCGATGCCGAGGGGTTTGCCGACCTCACGCTGGGCCCGGACAAGGTGGCCTGGCGCAGCTTCTCCCAATGGGATGCCGGGCGCACCCGCAAGATCATGGTGATGCTGGAGCTGCGCGAGCGGGACGAGCTGGCGGATGACATTGCCGGACAGCTCATCGAGCCCGGTCTGTGGTTGCTGCCTGTGGTGTCTCTGGCCCTGGGGCTCGCGCTGTGGCGCGGCTTGCGGCCTTTGTACGCGCTGTCGGCCGACGTGGCGGCGCTGGACCCGACCAGTACCCAGCGGCTGGCATCGCGCCATGCCTGGAACGAGTTCGAGTCGGTCGTGGCATCGATCAACACCTTGCTGGACCGCCAGCAGGTCGCCATGGTGCGCGAGCGCCGCCTGGCCAATGAGGTGGCCCACGAATTGCGCACCCCGCTGTCCTCCATCGCGCTGCAGGCCAGCGCCCTGGCGGGGGAGCTGACGGAAGAGGCCCGGGCCCAGTCGCTGGCGCGCATCGGTCAGGATGCTCTGCGTGCGGGTCACGTTCTCAACCAGCTGCTGGCCCTGGCCCGCGCCAGCCGGGCCGAGCTGCACGAAGCCAAGGCGCCCGTGGACCTGAGCGCACTGGCGCGGTCGGTGTGCGCCGACTATGCCCAGGCGGCGTGGAAACGCGGCGACGACCTGGCCCTGTCGGCCCCCCCCGCGCTCACCGTGCCCGGCCATGCCGTGTTGCTGGACATCGCGGTGCGCAATCTGGTGGAAAACGCGCTCAAGCACACGCCCGAAGGCACCCAGATCGCCGTCCAGCTGGGCATGGCGGACGCTGGTGGCGTGTGGCTGCAGGTGTGTGATGACGGGGCGCGCCCGCAGGCCGGCGGCGCACCGGGCCGTGCGGCGGCGGTGCCGGTGGACAGCCTGCATCTGGGGCACGAAATCCTGCGCCGCGTGGCGGACATTCACGGGGGGCACTTTGGCGCAGCCCCTGCACCGGCGCCCTTTACCACCTGCTACCGGTTGGATTTGCCATCGCCCTCCGTGTCGGCCCCCGGTTAAAATTACGAGTTACCAAGCGGTTACCGCCGCGTTGCCAGGTGTTACAGCGCCTCGCGCCCTCCTTCTTCAACCCACCACGGACCCCACGACCATGCCCCTCGTTTCGATGCGCGAACTGCTCGACCATGCCGCTGCCAACAGCTATGGCATCCCTGCCTTCAACGTCAACAACCTGGAGCAGGTGCAAGCCGTGATGGCTGCTGCGGACGAAGTGGGCGCTCCCGTCATCCTGCAGGCCAGCGCTGGCGCACGCAAGTACGCGGGCGAGCCCTTCATCAAGCACCTGATCCAGGCGGCGGTCGAGGCCTTCCCCCACATCCCGCTGGTGATGCACCAGGACCACGGCACCTCGCCCAAGATTTGCCAGGGTGCCATCGACCTGGGCTTTGGCTCGGTGATGATGGACGGCTCGCTGATGGAAGACGGCAAGACCCCTTCGTCCTTCGACTACAACGTTGAAGTGACGCGCAAGGTGGTGGACATGGCGCACAAGGTGGGCGTTACGGTCGAAGGCGAACTGGGCTGCCTGGGCAATCTCGAAACCGGGGATGCGGGCGAAGAAGACGGCATTGGTGCGGTCGGCAAGCTCGACCACAGCCAGATGCTGACCGACCCCGAAGAAGCCGCCGTGTTTGTGAAGGCCACCCAGCTGGACGCCCTGGCCATTGCCATCGGCACCAGCCATGGCGCCTACAAGTTCAGCCGCAAGCCCACGGGCGACATCCTGGCCATCAGCCGCGTGAAGGAAATCCACCAGCGCATCCCCAACACCCACCTGGTGATGCATGGCTCCTCGTCGGTGCCCGCCGAGTTGCTGGCCATCATCAACCAGTACGGCGGCAAGATGAAGGAAACCTATGGCGTGCCGGTCGAGGAAATCCAGGAAGCCATCAAGCACGGCGTGCGCAAGATCAACATCGACACAGACATTCGCCTGGCCATGACGGGCGCAGTGCGCAAGTTCCTGTTTGAAAACCCCGCAAAGTTCGACGCCCGCGAATGGCTCAAGCCCGCCCGCGAAGCGGCCAAGCAGGTGTGCAAGCAGCGTTACCTGGAGTTCGGCTGCGAAGGCCAGGGCAGCAAGATCAAGGGCCTGAGCCTGCAGGCCGTGGCCGCCCAGTACGCCTCGGGTGCGCTGGCCCAAGTGGTGAACTGATCGTTGGCACCAGGCCCTGCGGGGCCGCTGCCCAGCCTGGCTGCTTTGTGCTGCCAGGCTTTTTTTTGCCTGTTTGCGGGGGGAGACTGGGGAGTTCCCTCTACTGCAGACAAAGGCGACAGCGACAAGATTTTCTTCATGTAAGCTCGCGGTCAGCTTGCCCACCGGCAGCGCCGCAAGAAGTGTCCGATACCAGGGCGCTTTCAACACATTTTTCACCAGCTACACCGCGCTGGTTGTTGCATGGCAGAAGCCGTCGAGGGACGGACTTGGGTGCCGTGGGATGATTGAAGGCGAATTCGTATGAACCTTTCTCTATGACTCTGACCATTTCAAAGTTCCGGCGGCTGTTGCCTGTGTTGGCTGTGACGGTGTTCACGGTGGCGTGCGCGCCCCTGACCGTTCCTCCCAAGTCCGAATATCCAGTCGGGCGTGCCCGCCTTGTACTGCCGCCGGGGGCCTGGCAGGACCTGGGCACTTCGGAGGAAACCGTTGCGGGCTCTGCAGGGCGTATTGCACTTCAGACCCGCGATGTGGGGCTACGTAATGCGCAGGGAGACTGGCTGGCCGTGTTGCGTGTGCAGACCAACCGTGCCGGGGACCTGAGTGGTTCTCCGCAGGGCATCGGTTATTGCCCCACTCAGCAGGACGTCACCGTGGAGGATGGCGCTGCAGGGAGCCCCGTGCGTGCAGACTGTCTGCGCCTCAAGCGATGGGGAAGCAGTTCCCAGTGGCTGGACAAGAACCGGCCAGACCTTGTCGAGTGGCTCAGCACCCGCCAGATCACTCTGACCCAGCCCTATACCTATCTGAGCTATCGCTACGTGACGGAGGCGGGTGCCTGGGTGAAGGTCGATGCCTTGGTGGACCAGCGGCTGTTGCGTCCGGCTACGCGCAATAACGAGGAGTTCCTTGTGGCGGGAAGACCCGCGCTGCAATGGGGGCGTGACCTGGCCCAGGCCGTGCGCCTGAGCTCCGGCATGGTGGACGGCCACCTGGCCATTCCGCCCTTCCCGTTCCCTGGGCCCACATCCAAACCCTAGCGCGCCAGTCCTCCCCTGCCTGGCGGCCTTGCATAACGATTACGAAACTCGAGGAGACCTCTGATGCAGACAAGCCCCGTCCCGCAGCCGCAGCGTATCGGCGTGCCAAGGGAAACCTTTCCCGGTGAAAAGCGCGTGGCCACCGTGCCCGATGTGGTGGAGAAGCTGATCAAGCTGGGCTTCACTGTCACGGTGGAGTCGGGGGCAGGGGATGCCGCCAACTTCAGTGACGACGCCTACCGCGCTGCGGGCGCCGAGATCGTGGGCGACGCTGCCGCGCTGTGGGCTGCATCCGATATCGTCTTCAAGGTCCGCCCGCCCAGCAGCGATGAAGTGGCGCTGATGCGCGAGGGCACGACGCTCATCGACTTCATCTGGCCCGCCCAGAACCCCGAACTGATGCAGCAGCTGGCGGCCCGCAAGGCGACGGTGCTGGCCATCGACTGCCTGCCGCGCACGCTCTCGCGCGCCCAGAAGATGGACGCGCTCACTTCCACCGCAGGGGTCAGCGGTTACCGCGCCGTCATCGAGGCGGCCAACGCCTTTGGCCGGTTCTTCAACGGCCAGATCACGGCCGCAGGCAAGGTGCCACCGGCCAAGGTGTTCATCGCAGGCGCTGGCGTGGCGGGCCTGGCGGCCATCGGCACGGCCGCCAACCTGGGCGCCATCGTGCGCGCCAACGACACGCGCGCCGAAGTGGCCGACCAGGTCAAGTCGCTGGGTGGCGAGTTCGTCAAGGTGGACTACGAAGAAGAAGGCTCGGGCGGCGGCGGCTATGCCAAGGTCATGAGCGAAGGCTTTCAGGCTGCGCAGCGCAAGATGTATGCGGAGCAGGCCAAGGACGCGGACATCATCATCACCACCGCACTTATCCCCGGCAAACCCGCCCCCAAGCTCATCACCGCTGAAATGGTGCAGAGCATGAAGCCCGGCAGCGTGATCGTGGACATGGCGGCCGAGCAGGGCGGCAACTGCGAACTGACCGTGCCCGGCGAGGCCGTGGTGCGCCACGGCGTGACCATTGTGGGCTACACCGACCTGGCTTCGCGCCTGGCCAAGCAGTCGTCCACGCTGTATGCCACCAACCTGCTGCGCCTGACGGAGGAGCTGTGCAAGGCCAAGGACGGCGTGGCCGTGGTCAACATGGAGGACGACGCGATCCGCGGCCTCGCTGTGGTCAAGGAAGGCTCGATCACCTGGCCTGCGCCGCCGCTCAAGCAGGCGCCGGCACCCGCGCCCAAGGCGGCAGCCCCGGTGGCCGAGAAGAAATCGAGCCACGGCACAGGCGCACCCATGTCCGCCAAGACGCTGACCATCGTTTTTGCCGTGCTGGCTGTGCTGTTCTGGGCCATCGGTGCATACGCGCCCGTGGCCTTCCTGGGGCACTTCACGGTGTTCGTGCTGGCCTGCTTCATCGGCTACATGGTGGTATGGAACGTCACGCCCGCACTGCACACGCCGCTGATGAGCGTGACCAACGCCATCTCCAGCATCATCGCCATCGGCGCGCTGGTGCAGATTGCGCCGCCCGATGCGGGCGTCAACGGGCGCCCGGACGGGCTGATCCTGTGGCTGGCCTTTGCGGCCCTGGTGCTCACGGCCATCAACATGTTCGGCGGCTTTGCGGTCACGCGCCGCATGCTCGCCATGTTCCGCAAGTAATCCGATAACGACAAGAACAACGAGGAGCACAGAACATGTCCCAAAGTCTCGCTACCGTGGCCTACCTGGGCGCGGCCATTTTGTTCATCCTGAGCCTGGGCGGGCTCTCCAACCCCGAAACCTCGCGCCGGGGCAACCTGTTCGGCATGGTCGGCATGGCGCTGGCCGTGCTGGCCACGGTGTTCGGCCCGCGCGTCAGCCCCGCAGGGGTGGCCTGGATCGTCGGCGCTCTGGTCATTGGCGGCGGCATCGGCCTGTATGCGGCCAAGGTCGTCAAGATGACCCAGATGCCCGAACTGGTCGCGCTCATGCACAGCCTGGTGGGCCTTGCGGCTTGCCTGGTGGGGTTTGCCAGCTATGTCGATACCTCGATTCAGCTGCAGGGTGCCGAGAAGATCATCCACGAGGTGGAGATTTATGTGGGCATCCTGATTGGTGCCGTCACGTTCAGCGGCTCGCTGATTGCCTTTGGCAAGCTCAACGGCAAGATCGGCGGCAAGCCGCTGCTGCTGCCCGGCCGCCACTGGCTCAACCTGGCCGCGCTGCTGATCGTGATCTGGTTTGGCCGTGAGTTCCTGCGCGCCGAGACCGTCGAGCAAGGCATGGTGCCGCTCATGGTGATGACGGTGATCGCGCTGCTGTTCGGTATCCACATGGTCATGGCGATTGGTGGTGCAGACATGCCGGTGGTGGTGTCCATGCTCAACAGCTACTCGGGCTGGGCGGCGGCGGCCACGGGCTTCATGCTGTCCAACGACCTGCTCATCGTGACCGGCGCGCTCGTGGGTTCTTCGGGCGCCATCCTGTCCTACATCATGTGCAATGCGATGAACCGCAATTTCATCAGCGTGATTGCGGGGGGCTTTGGTTCGGGCGCGGGCACGCCCGCCAAAAAGGGCGAAGCTGCCGAGCCGCAGGGCGAGGCCGTACCCGTCAGCTCCGCTGAGACGGCCGAGCTGCTGCGCGACGCCAAGAGCGTCATCATCGTGCCCGGTTACGGCATGGCCGTAGCCCAGGCGCAGCACACGGTGTACGAGATCACCAAGACCCTGCGCGAGAAGGGCGTGAATGTGCGCTTTGCCATCCACCCCGTGGCAGGCCGCATGCCCGGCCACATGAACGTGCTGCTGGCCGAGGCCAAGGTGCCCTACGACATCGTGATGGAGATGGACGAGATCAACGAGGACTTCCCCGATGCCGACGTGGCAATGGTCATTGGCGCCAACGACATCGTGAACCCCAGCGCCCTGGACGATCCGTCCAGCCCCATCGCTGGCATGCCGGTGCTCGAAGTGTGGAAGGCCAAGACCTCCATCGTGATGAAGCGCTCGATGGCCTCGGGCTATGCGGGGGTGGACAACCCCTTGTTCTACAAGGACAACAACCGCATGCTGTTTGGCGATGCCAAGAAAATGCTGGATGAGGTACTGACCGCGCTCAAGAGCTGACGGGCATAATTCCTCCACAATAAAAGCACGATCGTGCTGAAAAACATCGGCGTGCTTGCAGGACCCCCATAAAACCTACCAGGAGACAATCCCAATGACCGACCGCCCGTGGCTGGCCGCCTATCCACAAGGTGTTCCCGCAGACATCGACACCACGCAGTACAGCTCCCTTGTGGCGCTGATGGACGAGGCGTTCAAGAAGTACGCCAACCGCGTGGCCTACAGCTTCATGGGCAAGGACGTGACCTACGCCCAGACCGATTCGCTCTCCAGTGCGTTTGCTGCCTACCTGCAGGGGCTGGGTCTGGTCAAGGGCGACCGCGTGGCCATCATGATGCCCAACGTGCCCCAGTACCCTGTGACCGTGGCTGCCGTGCTGCGCGCCGGGTTCGTGGTCGTCAACGTGAACCCGCTGTACACGCCGCGCGAGCTGGAGCACCAGCTCAAGGATTCGGGCGCCAAGGCCATCGTCATCATCGAGAACTTCGCCACCACGCTGGAGCAGTGCATTGCGCACACGCCCGTCAAGCATGTAGTGCTGTGCGCCATGGGCGACCAGCTGGGGCTGCTCAAGGGGGCGCTGGTGAACTACGTGGTGCGCAACGTCAAGAAGATGGTGCCGGCGTACACCCTGCCGGGGGCCGTGCGCTTCAACGATGCGGTGGCGCAGGGCACACGCGGCACCCTCAAGAAGCCCGACATCAAGCCGGACGACATCGCGCTGCTGCAGTACACCGGCGGCACCACGGGGGTGAGCAAGGGCGCGGTGCTGCTGCACCGCAACGTGATCGCCAACGTGCTGCAGTCCGAGGCCTGGAACGAGCCCGTGATGAAGAAGGTGCCCGCAGGTGAGCAGCCCACCAGCATCTGCGCGCTGCCGCTGTACCACATCTTCGCGTTCACCGTGAACATGATGCTGAGCATGCGCACGGGCGGCAAGACCATCCTGATCCCCAACCCGCGCGACCTGCCTGCGGTGCTCAAGGAGCTGTCCAAGCATACCTTCCACAGCTTCCCGGCCGTCAACACGCTGTTCAACGGCCTGGCCAACCACCCCGACTTCCACACCGTCAACTGGAAGAACCTCAAGGTCTCGGTGGGCGGCGGCATGGCGGTGCAGGGCGCTGTGGCCAAGCTCTGGCTCGAAAAGACGGGTTGCCCCATCTGCGAAGGGTATGGCCTGTCGGAGACCAGCCCTTCGGCCAGCTGCAACCCCACCACCAGCACCGAATACACCGGCACCATCGGCGTGCCGCTGCCCAGCACCTCCATGAAGCTGCTGGACGATGAAGGCCGCGAGGTCACCACGCTGGGCGAGCCGGGCGAAATCGCCATCAAGGGCCCTCAGGTGATGGCCGGCTACTGGCAGCGCCCCGATGAAACCGCCAAGGTCATGACCGAAGACGGTTACTTCAAGTCGGGCGACATCGGCGTGATGGATGCGCGCGGCTTCTTCAAGATCGTGGACCGCAAGAAGGACATGGTGCTGGTCAGCGGCTTCAACGTGTACCCCAACGAGGTCGAAGAAGTGGTGGCCAACTGCCCTGGCGTGCTCGAATGCGCCGTGGTGGGCGTGCCCGACGAAAAGACCGGCGAGGCCGTGAAGCTCGTGATCGTGAAGAAGGACCCGGCGCTCACCGAAGCGCAGGTCAAGGAGTTCTGCCGCCACGAGCTCACGGGTTACAAGCAGCCCAAGGTGATCGAGTTCCGCACCGAGCTGCCCAAGACCCCCGTGGGCAAAATCCTGCGCCGCGAACTGCGCGACAAGAAGTGACGCGGCCTGCTGGCACGTCACAATCCCCAGGCGGCTTCGGCCGCCTTTTTTTGCGACCGCGCTGCGATGCTGGCGCGGGTGTTTTGTGGCCCCGTGACATGACCCCAAGGACCTTTGCATGAGCACTGCCATTCTGAGTGCGCTGCCCGAAGAACAGAGCTCGCTGGTGCAACAGCTGGCGCACCCGCAGCGGCTGATGCACGCCGGCCGCGCGTTCTGGCGCGGAGAGCTGCACGACCGCCCGGTGGTGCTGGCGCTGTCGGGCATCGGCAAGGTGGCCGCTGCCACCACGGCCACGGCCTTGATCGAACATTTTGGGGTAGCGCGCATCGTCTTCACGGGCGTCGCGGGTGGTGTCGGCGATGGGGTGCACCGGGGCGATGTGGTGGTGGCGCAAGACTACGTGCAGCACGATATGGATGCCTCGCCGCTGTTCCCTCGGTGGGAGCTGCCGGGCTACGCACGCACCCGCCTGGCGTGCGATCCGGTACTGACTGCTATGCTTTTGGAAGCTGCCAACCTATGCGTCACTAGCGCAAGCGGTCTCTGGGACTTGAGAAATATCCATGGGGGTGCCCATCGGGCGCACCAGGGCCTGGTGGCCAGCGGCGATCGTTTTGTGGCCACCGCCCAAGAGTCCGAGCGCCTGTGCACCGCCCTGCGCGCGGCCGGGCACGATGTGCTGGCCGTGGAGATGGAGGGTGCCGCCGTCGCCCAGGTGTGCCATGACTACGACCTGCCCTTTGCCGCAGTGCGCACCATCTCCGACCGCGCTGACGATGCCGCCCACGGCGACTTCGCCCAATTCGTGCAGACCGTGGCCAGCCGGTACGCCGAGCACATGGTGCTGTCGTTTTTACAAAAACTATGAAATTGATAGCGGCTAAGGCATGTTGCACTAGCACTTGCGGAAGATTTCTCCTCTAAAGAGGACTCCGACGCATGCCATTTGCCGTTCGATACGATGCGCTGAAACCGGCGCAATGTATCTACCAGCGCCACCGCGGAACCGGCTTTGCCGGGCCGCTGGAGGCGTCCCCCCTCGGGGGGAAGGCGCGCAGCGCCACAGGGGGGGCTACTTCAGCCAGCCCCGCTTGCGGAAGTACCACATGGGCCCGAGCGCGCTCGCCAGCATCAGGCCCAGCGCATACGGGTAGCCCAGCGACCAGTCCAGCTCGGGCATGAACTTGAAGTTCATGCCGTACACGCTGGCGATCAGCGTGGGCGGCAGCAAGGCGACGCTGGCCACCGAGAAGATCTTGATGATCTTGTTCTGGTTGATGTTGATGAAACCGACCGTGGCGTCCATCAAGAAGTTGATCTTGTCGAACAGGAACGCCGTGTGGTTGTCCAGCGACTCGATGTCGCGCAGGATCTGGCGGGCTTCCTCGAACTGCTCGGAGTTGAGCATCTTGGAGCGCATCATGAAGCTCACGGCGCGGCGCGTGTCCATCACGTTGCGGCGGATGCGGCCGTTCAAGTCTTCCTGGCGCGCGATGGCGGCCAGCACCTCGCCGGCGCGGGTGTCGGTCACGTCGCCGGCCAGCACCTGTTTGCTCACGGCCTCCAGCTCGTCGTAGATGTTCTCCAGCGTGTCGGCCGAATACTCGGCGTCGGCGTCGAACAGCTTGAGCAGCACTTCCTTGGCATCTTCGATGAGGCCGGGCGCGCGGCGTGCGCGCATGCGCAGCAGGCGGAACACGGGCACGTCTTCATCGTGGATAGAGAACAGCACGCCCCGGCTTTTCAGGTTGGTGTTGTGCTGGTTCAGGATGAAGGCCACGCGCACCGAACGGGGGTCTTCGTCGTCATCGATCAAGAAGTCGCTGCGGATGTGCAGCTCGCCGTTGTCTTCTTCGTAGAAGCGGGCGGATTCCTCGATGTCCTCGTCCATCGCATCCTCGGGGATGGACAGGCCGTAGTGCTGCTTGATCCAGCGCTTCTCTTCGAGCGTCGGGGCTTCCAGGTCCACCCAGATCGGCTGGAACTTGGTCAACTCTTCCAGGGACTCGATTTCTTCCTGGAACAGCCGGCCATTGGCGAGCGTAAAGATGTTGAGCATGGGCTCACTCCCTTGTTTTTTGGCGTCTGCGGTGTGGGGGTAGGGGTGCTTTCAACCCCACAGCAGTCAAATGCGCCGGGAGCTGAAAGCTACCAACTCGGGTAGGTTTCCAAGGAGCTGTCTCCGTAAAAATTAGGCAAGCGGCGGATTATGGCACCGGGCGATGATCTCGCCGGTCCGGCGGGGGGGCATGGAAGGGGGCTGGGGCCCTGCCAACAGGCTCTCAGCCCTCGGCCTCGGCACTGCGCACCATGGCCAGCGCCCGGCACAGGTCGGCCCAGGCGGCGGCCTTGTTGTCCTGCGAGCGCAGCAAAAAGGCGGGGTCGTAGGTCACCACCGCCGGGCACCCGGCCAGCACATGCGGACCTGCGCGCAGGCGGCCCAGGGGCTCGGTGCGGCCCAGCGCCGCGCGTGCCGCCACATGGCCCAGCACCAGCACCATGGCGGGCTGCAGGTGGGCCACGGTGTCGGCAAGGGTGGCCGGGATATCGGCGCTGGCTTCCGTGCCGGGCGCAGACCGTTCCAGCGCCGCCATGAACACGCGCGGGTGCCGGTGCAATTGCATGGCCCGCAGCATGTTGTCGAGCAGGCGGCCCGCATCGCCACCCAGGGGCTCGGCGGGCGTCATGCTCTCGGCCACGATGAGCCAGCCCCGGCCCAGCCCGGCGGGCGTTTGCGCCGGGTCGGCGGTGGGGTAGAGCGCCTGTGCCGGGTGCAGGCGCAGGGCGGGCGTGGCCGTGCCTGTGGTGGCCGGTGCAGGAGCGGGCGGTGCGCTGCGGCTGGTGGTGTGGGCTGGGGGCGCTGGGGGGCGCTCGGCGAGCGCAGGGGACGGTGTCTGTGTTTGTGCG
>NZ_QAIM01000662.1:0-6581 GCF_003061035.1 Acidovorax sp. HMWF018 | reverse complement strand
GGTGCCGCCTGAACTGGTTCGCCGTTGCGGCTCCAGCTGATCCGGGAGATCGCCCTTGTCGTCCATCAAGGCGTGGTCGTCCGCGTCAGAAAAGGCGAGGGGTGTTCCTGGGCCACTGGGCGTACTGCGCTCCACTACCTCGGTACCCTGCGGAACAGAGACGGGCGGATTCAAACCGGCGGCAGACAAACCCACACACAAAAGAAAGTGGAGAATCAAAACCGCGATGAAGCGCCGTAGCATGGTGCGGAAATTATAGAGACCACTCGGCTGACCCCTGGTGAGCCTAATGTGGGCTTAGGATGAGCGCAGAGCCCAAGCAACCTAGTGCATCTGCACACTACTTGGATTCGCGTCCCATCAGGAGTGCGTTTTCAATTCGAATGCGGCTTGCCTCGCGGAGCCTCTGCATGCCCAAATCGCAAGCCATTGCCATCACAGATTTTCGTTCTGAGAGCCCTCGGTGCAACACCCAGCGGGCAAGCGACAAAGGCTACGCCGTACAGATTTCTTCGACGCTGCGGGCGCTGTCATCGTCCGCTGGACGACGGAAGGGTATTTCCTCACACGGCTCAATTTCACGAGGCCAGTAGAAGGTCCCACCGGTTTCCTCTGTGGTTTTAAAAAGCTGTTGCGCTACCTTCACGATCCGTTCCTGAATTCGACTATTCGTGCCCCTCTATAAACGGTGAGTCGCGGCAGTGCGGCTGCTGCGCTAAAACACATCTGTATTAGAGGTGACACGTGCGAGGATGGAGCATCGCCCGATGCCTGGTGGCAGGCAATCCATTCCGCATGGAACACTCCAATGTTGACGGCGGGATTCAGTGGCAGATTCAACCGGTCGATGCCGCACATTCGCTGAATACCTCAGCGGGTGTGTGGAAGCCTGGTGTCTTGAGCGACCTCTCATTCAATGGTCTCGCCATGGCCTTCAGCCGAAGCTGTGAGAGGTCCGAGAGATTCATGCCCTTGGGCATGTGCTACCTGAGTAAGCAATTCGAGTTTGCGTTGCTTCCGCCAGCACTACGTGCCTCGGCCCCGCATACAGCACCTCATCCGTGCCGCCTGCGGGGCGCCTCAGGCGCTGCGCAGAGCTCGGCATTCTCATGCTGCTGGTCAGGAGCGCTCTTCCATGACATAGCCCATGCCTCTTACCGTGTGGAGCAATGGCTTGTCGAAGTTCACGTCCATTTTTGTGCGCAGCCTTCGGATTGCGACTTCCACAACGTTGGTGTCGCTGTCAAAGTTCATGTCCCACACCTGCTCGGCAATCTCAGTGCGGGAAAGCACTTCGCCCTTGCGGCGAAGGAACAGCGCTAGCAGCAGAAACTCCTTGGCGGTCAGCTCGATGCGCTGGCCCGCGCGCGAGGCCTTCCGCCGAATCAGATCGAGTTCCAGGTCTGCGAGGCCCAGCACTGTGGGTTCCCCTGCATCCCGAGCACCATGGGTACGGCGCAGCAGCACCTGTACGCGGGCGCACAACTCCGAGAATGCGAAGGGCTTGACCAGGTAGTCATCTGCGCCGGTCTGCAGTCCTCGCACCCTGTCTTCAACGCTGACACGCGCCGTGAGCATGAGCACGGGGGTCTGCCTGGTCTTGCGCAAGGCCATCAACAGCGTGAACCCGTCGATGCCTGGAAGCATCCCATCAAGAATCACGAGGTCGTGTGCACCCTCCAGAGCCATGTGCAGACCATCCACGCCGTTGTGAACCACATCGACGTTGTAGCCGGCTTCGCCAAGTCCTTTGCGCAGGTACTCGGAGAGCTTGACCTCATCTTCAATGAGCAGGATTTTCATTCAACGATTTTCCGAGATATCGGGCTTTTGCAGATCAATAACTTGTAACTCCGGTGCGCGCGCCCGGCTGCGATCCGCGCCCGGAGAAGGTCCTGGTGCCGCACAGGTCAACTTAGCTAGGGGCGGGCTCAAAGGCCAAGCTGCCGCTGCCACCATGCGGTGGCGCGGCAGCGCTTTGGGGTCGCCTGATCAACGACTTCTCTTGTACTCCACGAACAGGCTACCAGGGAGCCTTATGCACTTGAGACTCAATCACATACCCTGGCTTCCGCCGCCCTTGAAGCTGCGCTCTGCCGCAACATCCTGGGTGTCTCGGTACAGGCCAGGGAACACCTCCTTGAGCATGCGCCCGTCTTCGCCATTGACCGCGACCTCGCCCTTGGCGATGGCCTGGGCCAGCTCTTCCTTGACCTTATCGCGCGTCTTCGAGGGGCCCGCAACCAACCGCTGGGTCGGGTATTGCCCGGGAGCAACTTCATTGAGCTTGATGCCGGACTCGCCAGCGGCGAGCATCTCGCCGCTCTGGATGGCCTGGTTCAACTCGCGGAGCACCTGGTCACGCGACTTGGAGGCGGTGGGGGCTGGTGCTGGAGGATATGCACGGGGATTGATCTTCCGCATCGGCAAGCTGGCCTCGCCGGCCGAGAGCATGGTGCCGTCGCGCATGGCCTGCAAGGTTTCAGCGCGGACTTGTTCGCGGGTGAGCGGCGCGGCCTGCTCCGAGGCGAATGCCGGTGCAGCTGCGAAGGATGCGATCAACAGTGCGGTGGTGAGTTTCATGGTCATACCTTTCAATGAAAGAATCTGCTGGGGAATCTGAGTTGAGAGAGCGCCGCGGGGGCTGTTGGCTCGCCTCAGTCGACCTAGTGGTGGCGGCTCATTGGCCGTGCCGCGCATGCGGTGCGGTGCTCGGATCCAAAGAAAAGCTCACTGGCAAAGATCAGGCTGAGCAAGTCGATTGAGCGACGAAACTTCATGGTGTTCTCCTGGTGGGCCAGCCGCGTTGTCGGCAGCCGGGTGGTGCATTTCGCGAACCACGGAATGAAGTCTAGAAAGCACGCCCTGCTCGGGCACTGACTGCCAGATTACGTTTGTGTCAGCTTTGGCGGAAACAATGGCTTTTCATCGCAGCCCACGCATTTCTGCGGGCCGCTGATCTAGAATCTGGCGACATGTCCCGACGCCTGTGGTCCATGCTCCTGTTGATTGCCCTGCTGTGGCAATCCGTTGGCATGGCCAGTCCCTTTGCGGTGGCCCAGCGTGCGGAGCAGTTGACACACATGGTGGTCCACACGCAGGACGTGGACCATCATCACCATGCCGACAAGTCCCTGCATCTTGAAGCCTCTGGCGGCCTGGACACCCATCAACATGCGGACGAGGGGATCACCCCCGCAGCCTTGTTGTCCAGTGCTTCATGGAGCATTCCCAGCGTTCCTCCATCCAGCCCTGCGGCTCCTGCCGCTTTGCGGTACAGCCCCCCATCTCTTGAAGGCCTTTTAAGGCCCCCATCAGCGCTCGCCTGAGCGTTGGCGACTGACAGCGACCTCCGCCTGTCTGTTCGCCCTTCGCGCCTCACCTCTCTTCTCCTGACGTCCTTGGCATGTCCATAAGCGTGTGCTTTGCGCGCGCCTGGCTCGGCCTGCCTGGTCGTCCGATACCAAGACCCGCTTTATCGCGCGCCTTGGAGCTTTTGTTCGCTCTTTTTTTGGAAGGCACTTCATGAAACTACCGCTTTGGTTGAGGCGGCTCACTCCGGCATTTCTCATGCTCATTCCTCTGATGGCCGTCGCACACGGCATATCAGACGAAGACAAGCAGCGCATGCTGGATGGTGGTTATCTTCAGTACATCGGTCTTGGCGCGAGCCACATGCTCACCGGCTATGACCACTTGCTATTTTTGTTCGGGGTGGTGTTCTTCCTCACCTCCTTCAGGGACGTCGCCAAGTTCGTCACGGTGTTCACGATTGGCCACTGCATCACGCTGATCTTTGCCACGTACTTCAAGATCACCTGGAACTACTACCTGGTCGACGCCATCATCGCGCTGAGCGTGATGTACAAGGCGTTCGACAACAACGGGGGGTTCCAGAAGTACTTCAACGCGAAGTCTCCCAACCTGTTGGCGGCCGTGTTCGGCTTTGGCCTGCTGCACGGTTTCGGGCTCTCGACGCGGCTGCAGCAGTTGCCGCTGGGGGACGACAACACCTCCATGCTGCTGCGCATCCTGAGCTTCAACCTGGGCGTCGAACTCGGCCAGATCGCAGCGCTTGCCGCGATGGTCGCTCTGCTTACCTTGTGGCGCCACAGGCCGTCGTTCAAGCGATTCAGCTACGTGGCCAACCTGGGTCTGTTTTATGCCGGTGTGTACCTGCTCTTCATGCAGTTGCACGGATACCAGCACGACGTCGATCCAGACAGCTTCCGTTTCCCCGCCACCGAGCACCGGCACATCCATGAAGATATGGATATCCAGAACTCGACTGACAACAGTCGCAACACCCTTTGATCCGTTTTTCAACCACCCTAAAGGAAATCACCATGAAGTACATCATCGCCGCCGCCACCATCGCATCCGGCTTCACCTTCGCGGCTCCAGCAATGGCCGCAGAGGGCAGCAGCTGCCATTTCCACGGCAACAAGCCCACGACCGATACGGTTGTGGTGGGCTGCGCCAATCAGCGCAAGGATGCCCTGGTGGGCAGTGGCAAGCTGGACAAGGGCTGGCAGGCCATCAAGAGCGAAAAGGCTGAGCTCATCGATGGAAAGAAGGGCAAGGAATGGCGCGTGACCTACAGCAATCCTGCTGAGCAGGACAAGAGCAAGGCAACCCTCTACATGTTCTTTACCCCTGCAGGCAACTTCGTTGCCTCGAACTTCACGGGACAGTAATGTCCAGGGCCCCCGGGCAGGGAGCGGGGGCCCGCTCAACCGACGAACACCGGGGCCAAGAATGCTGCCGCTTGGTCAAAGGTATTTCGTCAAATCCTTGAACTCCGCGATGGAGGCACGTGCCGACGCTGCGCTTGCGCCCACAACCTGGTCCAGGCAGTTGTCGAGGTGATCGTGGATCACCACTTTCTTGGCAGCGCTGATCGCGCGCTCCACAGCATGCAGTTGCTGCGCAATGTCACTGCAAGGGCGATGGTCCTCGATCATGGCAATGACGTTGGCCAGATGGCCGTGCGCACGCTTAAGGCGTTTGACCACGTCGGGATGACTGGCATGTACATGATTTTCTGTCATGAAGTATCCTATCCCCCAGGATACGTTAAAGTCAATATTACAACCCTCGCTATGCCGTGATTGCAGGCGGATGCGAAAGGGCGTTTCTCGAAAGGCCACGCATGTTGGACGTGCTCGCAAGCCGGACTTATCGGCATTTGTTCTTCGCGCAGGTGATTGCGCTGCTGGGAACTGGCCTGGCAACTGTTGCGCTGGGCCTGCTTGCATACGACCTCGCAGGCGCCAATGCCGGCGCCGTGCTGGGTACTGCGTTGGCCATCAAGATGCTGGCTTACATCGGCGTGGCGCCGGTCGCATCCGCCATGGCAGAGCGTTTGCCGCGCAGGGCTGTTCTGGTCGCACTGGACCTTGTCCGGGCAGCCGTTGCACTGGTGCTGCCGTTCGTCACGCAGATATGGCAGGTGTACGTCCTGATCTTCGTGCTGCAGTCTGCGTCGGCCGCGTTCACACCGACGTTCCAGGCAACCATCCCCGATGTGCTGCCGGAGGAAGCCGACTACACCAAGGCCCTGTCGCTGTCGCGCCTGGCCTACGACCTCGAATCCCTGGTCAGTCCCATGCTCGCCGCGCTGCTGCTCACTGTCGTGAGCTACCACAGCCTGTTTGGCGGTACCGTGGTGGGATTCATCGCGTCAGCGGCGCTGGTGGTCTCCGTAGTGCTTCCCATAGCCAAGATGCCGCCCAAGCGCAGCATCTACGAGCGCACCACCCGGGGGATGCGGATCTACCTGGCGACGCCGCGGCTGCGTGGGCTACTGGCGCTCAATCTGGCGGTGGCGGCAGGTAGCGCGATGGTGATCGTCAATACAGTCGTGATGGTGCAGTCGCAGATGGGGTTGACCCAGACATCCACGGCCATTGCGCTTGCGTGCTTTGGGGCCGGTTCCATGGTCATGGCCCTTGCTTTGCCCAGGCTGCTGGACAACGTGCGCGAAAGGCCCGCCATGCTCGCTGGCGCATCGGTGGTTGCAGCAGGGCTGGTGCTCGGTTGGATCACTGCCACCCGGTTCGAGGTGCTGTTGCCCCTGTGGTTCGTGATGGGCCTTGGGTACTCGCTCGCCCAAACGCCCTCGGGTCGGCTGTTGCGCCGTTCATCGACTGATGCCGACAGACCGGCCTTGTTCGCCGCCCATTTTGCGCTTTCACACGCCTGCTGGCTGATCACATACCCTCTGGCCGGGTGGGTGGGGGCACGTTACGGGATTGATGTCAGCTTTGTGTCACTCGGCGTGGTTGCAGTTGCCGCCATTGCCCTTTCTGCCCTTATGTGGCCTGAGCATGAGCCTGCGGAGGTTGCACACACCCATGAGAATCTCCCGCCTGATCACCCGCACCTTGTCGAAGTGCCGCAAGGTGCCATGCAGAAACATTCGCATGCTTTTGTCATTGATGATGAACACCAGCGCTGGCCTCACTAACGGAGCGTTGAAAAACTCCAGCTTGCTTTGCCTCAGCGGCTAGTAACATCGATTCCAACGCGGGTAATTCCGTTCTTTGATGTGGCGAATGGCTTTCCCGCATGCATGCGGG
>NZ_QAIM01000661.1:1735-5649 GCF_003061035.1 Acidovorax sp. HMWF018 | reverse complement strand
AGCCGCCCGCGCCCGGCAGTCTGCTGCTCGGCCACCAGCAAGGTGGGCTCGCACTGGCCGTTGCGCGCACGGCGCATCAATTCGGTGTTGGTGGAGTCGATGGTGGGCAGCACCTCGACGGTAAAGCCCGGTAACAGCGGTGACACCGCTTCCCAGACGGCCTCGGCAGGCCAGCGGATGGGGGCATTCATCGCCGGGCCTTTTTGGCGGCCTTGGCGGAAGGTTTGGATGGCGGCAGCGGCACGGGAGGTGCCCAGCCGCGCTTGGGCGCCAGCAGCGTGCCCCGGCAGTTGGGGCTGCCACACCAGCAGGGGTATTCGGCCTTGAGCTTCGGGGTATAGCGCTCTTCAATGATCAGGCCGTAGTCGTAATTGAGCTCTTCGCCCGCCTGGATGTTGCGCAGCGCGGTGATGAAAATGCGGCCGTCCCGCTCGTCGGCGTAGCAGTTGGGGTTGCAGCTGTGGTTGATCCAGCGCGACGAATTGCCACCGAACTTTGCGTCGATCACATGGTCTTCATCCACATGGAAGTAGAACGTGTGGTTGGGCTGCAAGGGGTCGTGCGGGTGCCGGTCCTGCGCCTCCTGCCAGCCAATCACTTCACCCGTGTATTCGACAAGGACTTCGCCCTCTGCAATATCCTGCACGGCAAAAACGCCCTTGCCGTGCACGCCCGAACGCCGGGTCTGGATGCGACGGCCCTGCGCGGGGGTCGGGGTTGCAGGCGGTGCGGTGCGGGGCATGGCAAAAACTCTGTTAACTTGAATATGCACACATGCGCGTGCGCGTGTACGCGTGAGGCAACGAATTGTAGAAGCGACCGGCCGGATGCCGGACAGCCAGACTGGCGAGAAACCAAAAAATGACCAAGACCCTGGTAATTGCAGAGAAACCCTCGGTGGCGCAAGACATCGTGCGCGCGCTGACCCCCGTGGCGGGCAAGTTCGAGAAGCACGAAGACCACTTCGAGAACGACCGCTATGTAGTCACCAGCGCCGTGGGCCACCTGGTGGAGATCCAGGCACCCGAGCAGTTTGACGTGAAGCGCGGCAAGTGGAGCTTTGCGCACCTGCCTGTGATCCCGCCGTACTTTGACCTGAAGCCCGTGGACAAGACCAAGAGCCGCCTGAACGCGGTGGTCAAGCAGGCCAAGCGCAAGGACGTGACACAGCTCATCAACGCCTGCGACGCGGGCCGCGAGGGGGAGCTGATCTTCCGCCTGATCGAGCAGTACGCCGGTGGCGCCAAGCCCCTGGGCAAACCGGTCAAGCGCCTGTGGCTGCAGTCCATGACGCCCCAGGCCATCCGCGACGGCTTTGATGCGCTGCGCACTGAGCAGCAGATGGCGGGCCTGGCCAGTGCGGCGCGCAGCCGCTCCGAGGCCGACTGGCTGGTGGGCATCAATGGCACGCGGGCCATGACGGCGTTCAACTCGCGCGATGGTGGGTTCTTCCTGACCACCGTGGGCCGGGTGCAGACGCCCACGCTGTCGCTGGTTGTGGAGCGCGAGGAAAAGATCCGCAAGTTCATCAGCCGCGACTATTGGGAAATCCACGCCACCTTTGGCGCGGAAGCCGGCGAGTACCCCGCCAAGTGGTTCGACCCCAAGTGGAAGAAGGGCGAGGATGTGGAAATGCGCGCGGACCGCGTGTGGTCCGCCGCCGAGGCACAGTCAATAGCCAACGCCGTGCGCGGCAAGCAGGCCACGGTCACCGAAGAAAGCAAGCCCACCACACAGGCATCGCCCCTGCTGTTCGACCTGACCAGCCTGCAGCGCGAGGCCAACGGCAAGTTCGGCTTTTCGGCCAAGACCACGCTGGCCCTGGCGCAAAGCCTGTACGAGCGCCACAAGGCCCTGACCTACCCGCGTACCGACTCGCGCGCGCTGCCGGAAGACTATTTGCCGGTGGCCAAGCAGACCTTCGAGATGCTGGCCGACAGCGGCATGCGGCACCTGGCGCCCCACGCGCTCACGGCGCTGAACAACAACTACGTGCGCCCGTCCAAGCGCATCTTTGACAACAGCAAGGTCAGCGATCACTTTGCCATCATCCCCACGCTGCAGGCACCGAGCGGCCTGAGCGAAGCCGAGCAAAAGCTGTACGACCTGGTCGTGCGCCGCTTCATGGCGGTGTTCTTCCCCAGCGCTGAATACACGGTGACCACGCGCATCAGCACCGTGGCCCCGCACAGCTTCAAGACCGAAGGCAAGGTGCTGGTCAAGCCCGGCTGGCTGGCCATCTATGGCAAGGAAGCGGCTGACGAAGTGGAAGGTGGCAAGGACGGCGACAAGGGCCAGAACCTGGTGCCGGTGAAGCCCGGCGAGAGCGTCAACACCCTGACCGCCGACCCCAAGGGCCTCAAGACCAAGCCCCCCGCCCGCTACTCCGAAGCCACGCTGCTGGGCGCCATGGAAAGCGCGGGTAAGCAGATCGACGACGACGAACTGCGCGAAGCCATGCAGGAAAAAGGCCTGGGCACCCCAGCCACACGCGCGGCCATCATCGAAGGCCTGCTGACCGAAAAGTACATGCTGCGCGAGGGCCGCGAAATCATCCCCACGGCCAAGGCCTTCCAGCTCATGACGCTGCTGCGCGGGCTGGAAGTGGAAGAACTCTGCCGTGCCGACCTGACCGGCGAGTGGGAGTACAAGCTCTCGCAAATGGAAAAGGGCCAACTGAGCCGCGAAGCCTTCATGGCCGAGATCGCCGCCATGACCGAGCGCATGGTCAAGAAGGCCAAGGAATACGATCGCGACACGATCCCTGGCGACTACGCCACGCTTGAATCGCCCTGCCCCAACTGCGGCGGTGTGGTGAAGGAAAACTACCGCCGCTTTGCCTGCGTGGGCAAGGCGGGCGCGGAGCCTTGTGGATTCAGCTTCGGCAAATCACCCGCAGGCCGCACCTTCGAGACGGCCGAGGCCAACGCGCTGCTGCGGGACAAGAAGATCGGGCCGCTGGAGGGCTTCCGCTCCAAGGCGGGCTGGCCCTTCACCTCCGAGATCGTCATCAAGTACGACGACGAGGCGCACAACTACAAGCTCGAATTCGACTTCGGCGACGACAAGAAGGGCGAAGAGTCCGGCGAGATCGTGGAGTTTGAAGACGCCGCGCTCGGCCCTTGCCCCATCTGCGGATCGGAAGTGCACGAACACGGCAGCAACTATGTGTGCAGCAAGGCCGTGCCTACCGCGGCGCAGCCCACGCCCAGCTGCACCTTCAAGAGCGGCAAGATCATCCTGCAGCAGCCCGTGGAGCGCGAGCAGATGCACAAGCTGCTGGAGACCGGCAAGACCGACCTGCTCGACAAGTTCGTGAGCATGCGCACGCGCCGCAACTTCAAGGCCCACCTGGCGTGGGACAAGGAGGCGGGCAAAGTCAACTTTGAATTCGCGCCCAGCAAGTTCCCCCCCCGCCCGGGCGCCGCTTCAAAAACAATAGCAACCAAGGCAAAACCCACTAGCGCTGCCGCCAAAAAAGCCCCTGCAAAGAAGGCCGCAGCCAAAACGACGGCTGCCAAAGCCCCGCGCAAGGCCGCTGCAGGCAAGGCCCCCAGCGCCGCCCTGGCCGCCGTGATTGGCACCGAGCCGGTGGCGCGCCCCGAGGCCGTGAAGAAGATGTGGGAATACATCAAGGCCCACAACCTGCAAGACCCCAAGGACAAGCGCACCATCGTCGCTGACGACAAGCTGCGCGCCGTGTTCGGCAAGGACAGCGCGGGCATGTTTGAGCTGGCGGGCATCCTGGGCAACCACCTGGGCGGCGAATGATGAAGCCGCTGAACATGGTGCCTATCGCGTCGATGGCGGGCAGCGTCTGCCGCACCGCGCTGGTGGCACTCGCGGTTGCCGCTGCGCTGGGGGGTTGCACCACCACAGGCTCTGCGCGCTCCAGCGACCCGGCCAGCCAGCAG
>NZ_QAIM01000661.1:203-1725 GCF_003061035.1 Acidovorax sp. HMWF018 | reverse complement strand
GCCCGTCTTCAACCAGCACGGGGCCGGGCGGATGATGGAACGTGAGCCGCAAGGGAGAGATTGATGGTCGAACCCGCACTGTCGTTGCAGATTGCCACCACGGTGCACCACCGCATCCACACTGTCACGGTGCGCATGGATTCGGTGGGCTGGGTGGTCTCTGGCACCAAGCACCTGGTCACACCGGGCGGGGCGCACCGCTATCCCAGCGGGCGGGTGTTTGTGCTGCCGCGTGGCGCGCAGTGGGAGGTGGTCAACGACCCCGCCCCACAAGGCCGCTATGTGGCGCGACTGCTGTGTTTTGCGCCCGAACTGGTGGAGCAGTTTCACCGCCAGTTCGGCCAGTTTGCGGCCGTGCCTGCGGTGCAGGGCTGTGCGGGCCTGGCGGCCGATGCGGCATTTGAAGACAGTTACCGGCGTGCCCTGGCCGCGCTGGAGAGCGATGCCAGCTCGCAGGCGCTGCGCGAACACCGCGCGCTCGAGGTGCTGCTGATGCTGGCCGAGGCAGGCATCGTCTTCGCCCCGCCCGGCGAGCTGGGCTGGGCCGACCGGGTGCGCCGTCTGGTGGGCCCCAGCCCGCAGGCTGACTGGACGGTGGAGCGTATCGCCGCCGCCTTTGCCACCAGCACCAGCACCCTGCAGCGCCGCCTGGCACAAGAGGGCGAAACCGTAAGCCAGTGCCTGCGCGATGTGCGGCTGGAGACGGGGCTGGTTCTGCTGCAAAGCTCCACGCTGCAAGTGTCCGAAATCGCAGCGCGCTGCGGCTACGAGTCGCACAGCCGCTTCAGCGCGGCCTTCCGCGAGCGTTTTGGCTTTCCGCCCTCGCAACTGAGGCCCTGATTACTTCGGCTGACGCACAGCGCACAGCCTTTGATGCCGCCGGGCCAGTGCGAAGGCGTGGCACACCGCACCATCAAGTCCTTGTTTCACACCGCTACTGCAAGGAGCTTTTTGGATGAGCCACCCACTTTCACGCCCCCGTCGCGCTTTCACCTCCATCGCGGCGCTTGCCACCATCGGCCTGGCATTGGCTGCCCACGCCCAGGCGTTCACGCTCAGCAGCCCCGACTTTGCGGCGGATGGCACCTTGCCCCAGCGTTTCGAGTTCAAGGGCTTCGGCTGCGCAGGTGAGAACCAGTCGCCCGCGCTGCGCTGGAACGGTGTGCCTGCAGGCACGCAGAGCTTTGCCGTCACCGCGTATGACCCTGACGCCCCCACAGGCTCGGGCTGGTGGCACTGGTCGGTGGTGAACATCCCCGCCAGCGTCACCGAGCTGCAGCCCGACGCCGGCGCTGCTGGCGGCGCCAAGCTGCCCGCAGGCGCCAGCCATGTGCGCATCGACTACGGCGTGGCCGCCTGGGGCGGGGCGTGCCCGCCCGAGGGGGATGCGCCGCACCGCTACATCTTCACCGTGCACGCACTCAAGGTGCCACGCCTGGACCTGCCTACCGACGCCACCGCTGCGCTGGCGGGCTACATGATCAACGCCAACAGCCTGGGCAAGGCCACACTCACGGTGCGC
>NZ_QAIM01000661.1:0-193 GCF_003061035.1 Acidovorax sp. HMWF018 | reverse complement strand
CAGCCCCAGGGCGCGAGCGGCGTGACCGTGTTTGGCGATATCGACGTGAACGTGACGCGGGAGCGCACCCGCTGACTGCAAGCTGCCACCGCGCGCAGCCCGTCTTCAACCAGCACGGGGCCGGGCGGATGATGGAACGTGAGCCGCAAGGGAGAGATTGATGGTCGAACCCGCACTGTCGTTGCAGATTGCC
>NZ_QAIM01000136.1:0-10680 GCF_003061035.1 Acidovorax sp. HMWF018 | reverse complement strand
GTTGGTGGGCGAAATGGCGGAGAAGCTGGGCGCCCCAGCGGCGCAGCTGGGGGAGCATGCTGCCTATCCGGTGGAGGTGTTGGCGCAAACCTTGTCATCCATTCGCCTCGGGCTGGGCGTGACAGAGCCAGGCTGGGCTACTCCGGCCGCTTGGCTGGTGTTGGCGCTGGGGGGGGTGTATCTGGTGCTGTTGGCGCCGCGTTTGGCGCGCCCCGTCGGGATGGGGGGCGGTGCGGCGCTCGCGCTCACCGTTGTCATCGCCGAATGGACCCTTTTGCGCTATGGGGGGTTGTGGGTTCCGTTGTTGCTGCCAGTGCTGGCTGTATTGGCTGGTACTACCGTGGTGGTGCTTTTGCACCGTGGTCGGCTGAGTGTAGCCCCCGGACGTTCCGCAGAAGCCGCCGAAACGGACCGCATGATGGGCTTGGCCCTGCAGGGCCAGGGACAACTGGATATGGCCTTTGAGCGCCTGCGCAAGGTACCTGCCAGCGACGCGCTTCTGGACAATCTCTACCATCTGGCGGAGGATTTCGAGCGCAAGCGCCACTTCGGCAAGGCGCAGACGGTCTACGAACATATCCTGCGCCATGACCGGCATTACAAGGACGCCCGCAGCCGCTACAAGCGTGCCAAGGCTCAGGCACAAGGTGGCGCGCAAGCTCCGCAGGGCGCCAAAGACTCTTTGCCGGGTGCCGGCGCTGCAGCGCCCCGCCTGCCAGGCGATGCGAGCGTCGGCGTGCCCATGTTGGGACGCTACCAGATTGATCGTGAAATTGGCAAAGGCGCCATGGGAGTGGTGTATCTGGGGCGCGATCCAAAGATCGGCCGCGTCGTAGCCATCAAGACGCTGGCCTTGGGGCAGGAGTTCGAAGGTGACGCCCTGATCGATGCGCGCGCACGGTTTTTCCGAGAAGCCGAAACTGCAGGCCGATTACAGCATCCGAACATCGTCACTATTTTTGATGCCGGTGAGGAGCATGACTTGGCCTATATCGCCATGGAGTTCCTCAAGGGTCAGGACCTGACCCATGTCTGTGGCCAGGACCGGCTGCTGCCGGTCCCCACCGTGCTCTCCATTGCAGCCAGGGTGGCCGATGCGCTGGACTATGCCCATGCCCACAATGTGGTCCACCGCGATATCAAGCCCGCCAACATCATGTTTGACAGTGGCACAGACGCGGTCAAAGTGACGGACTTCGGTATTGCCCGCATCACGGATTCGAGCAAGACCCGTACGGGGCTGGTTCTGGGAACGCCCAGCTTCATGTCTCCGGAGCAACTGGCGGGAAAGAAAGTAGATGGGCGCTCCGACCTTTATTCGCTGGGCATCACCCTCTTCCAGTTGTTGACGGGCACGCTGCCGCTGCGGGGCGCGTCCATGACCGAGCTGATGCACAAGATCGCGAGCGTGGAGGCGCCCGATGTGCGCCAGCTGCGCCCCGAACTCTCAGCCGCAGTGGCCAGGGTGGTGACGCTGTCGTTGCAAAAGCGGCCTGAGACGCGTTATCAGACCGGGCGGCAGTTCGCGGCGGATCTGCGGCAGGCCATGGCCGGCGATGCCCGATTCAGCCCTGAACCAGTCGTCTATGATGCGGACCGCGATGCAACAGGGCAAGAAATGGCGGATTTTCAGGAAACCGTGATGGAGCCCCCCGCTGTGCGGGGTGCGGCAGCCCCGCCGATTTCGGGCGCCCCATGACGCACGCCCCCACATCCATGACCTACGAATTCACTGCGCGGACCGACAAGGGCCGCGTGCGTTCCAACAACGAAGACGCGGTAGCCGTTGACCGCGATGCGCAGGTCGCGATATTGGCCGATGGCATGGGCGGCTACAACGCGGGCGAAGTGGCCAGTGGCATGGCCACCACCTTCATCCGTACCGAAATGGCCCGCTGGTTGGCCCAAGCCGGCGCGAGTCCTCAGTCCACGGACGTGCGCCGGGCCCTGGAAATCTGCGTGGAAAACGCCAATCACGCCATTCTGGGGGCGTCTCTCTCCAATCCGCAGTACGCGGGCATGGGTACGACGCTGGTGGTTTCAGTGTTCCACGGCAGCCGCCTGATCTTGGGGCATATTGGCGATTCGCGCTGTTACCGTCTGCGTGATGGTGCTTTGCAGCAAATCACGCGCGACCATTCCTGGTTGCAGGAACAGGTCGATGCGGGGCTGCTGACGGCGCAGCAGGCGGCCATGTCTTCCAATCGCAATCTGGTGACTCGGGCCTTGGGTGTGGAGCCCAATGTGCTGATGGAAGTCAACGAGTTTCAGGTGGCGCCGAATGATCTGTTTCTACTCTGTTCCGATGGGCTCACCGACATGGTGTCCGATTCGGATCTGGCGGAGCTTGTGCGGGTGCCCATGCCTTTGGAGGAAAAAGCGACACTGCTCATTGACACCGCCAACGCCAACGGCGGTCGTGATAACGTGAGCGTGCTGCTGGTGCAGGCTGCCGCTGGGGGCAAGAAGCGTGGCCTCATGTCCCGATTGCTAGGGGCCTCTTGAACGGCCCGAACTACAACAATTCATCACATCAGGAGTGGATCATGCCGAGAATGATCGTTTCAATCGACGGCGTTGTCATCAAGGAAGTGCAGCTGACCAAGGAGCGGACCACGCTGGGCCGGCGCCCCTACAACGACATCGTGATCGACAACCTTGCGGTGAGCGGTGAGCATGCCGTGCTCCACATGGTGGGACAGGATGTGGAGATTGAAGACCTGGGCAGCACCAACGGCACTTATGTGAACGCCAAGGCCGTCAAGCGCCAGGAGTTGCGCAATGGCGATACGGTGGAAGTGGGCAAGTACAAGATTCGGTTCCTCCAGGACGCCGAAGGGCAGAACTTTGAGAAGACCATGATCTTCAAGCCCGGAATGGTGCCGCCTGCGGTCGCCGCTGCCAGGCCCGCTCCGGCCGCGCCTGCGCCAGCACCGATTTCGGCCGTGATTCGGGTCATGTCCGGTGCTGCTGCGGGGCGTGAAGTGTCGCTGCAGAAGGTGGTTACCACGATTGGAAAGCCGGGTGTGGCTGTGGCTTCCATCACCAAGCGGCACCAGGGTTTTGTCTTGGCCCATGTCGAAGGACCGGACATGCCGCTACTCAACGGCGCTGCCATTGGTGCATCGCCGGTTCCTCTGAAGCACGGTGATCGCCTGGAACTGGCTGGCACCGAGATGCAGTTCGAGCAAAGCTGAAACTCTGCAAAAGGCTCGCATATTCGCTGCGGGCCCTTGCTGACTGGACACTCTAATTCTTGCGCGTGGACCTATGTTGCAGTCCTTGTCGCAGCTGTTCCTCCGACGCTGGCAACGCATCGCAGTCACGCTGATACCGCTGGTTTTTGCGTTGCTGCACGTGGACGATGTGCTCCACCTGCAGGTGTTGGAGCGACTGGATAACATCATCTACGACACCCGCTTGCGGGTGACCATGCCACGAACGCTGGACGAACGGATCGTCATCGTCGATATCGACGAGAAGAGCCTGGGGCGCGTGGGGCAATGGCCCTGGCGCAGGGACAAGATGGCTGCACTGGTGCATGAGCTGTTTGAGCGCCAGCAAGTGGCCGTGGTGGGGTTTGACGTTCTGTTTGCCGAGTCCGATGAAAGTTCGGGCCTCTCTACGCTGCAACAACTGGCGCAGGGCCCTTTACGCAGCCAGCCGGCCTTCAAAGAGCAACTGGAACGTCTGGCGCCCTCGCTGAACCATGACGCTCTTTTTGCGCAGTCTCTCCACGGGCAGCCAGTGGTGCTGGGTTACTACCTTTCGGGCGAAGACCGCGACGGCATCACGAAAGGCATGTTGCCAGAACCCGCCCTGCCCGTGGAGCGCTTGCGGGGCTTGCCTCTGGGGGCGACTACGTGGCGTGGGTACAGCAGCAATATTGAGTCCCTGACCCAGGCGGCACCTGCTGCAGGCTTCTTCAACTCGATCACGGACGAGGACGGAGTTGTTCGTTCCCTGCCCCTGTTGGCAGAGTACCAGGGGCAGTATTACGAATCGCTGGCATTGGCCATGTTCCGCACCGCCATCGGTCTGCCAGAGATTCACCCGGGCTTTGTGAATCCCAAGCCGTCCGGGACGCATGATGTGCTCCAAAGCATCGTGCTGCGCCAAGATGGTCGCACGCTGGCGCTCCCCGTGGACCAGCAGTTGGCCACGCTCATCCCCTACCGTGGGCCGGGCGATGCCAAGGGTGGTTCCTTTCGGTACATCTCGGCGTCGGACGTTCTGGATGGCTTGCTGCCGGCTGGTCAACTCAAGGACCAATTGGTGCTGGTAGGTTCGACAGCACCTGGGTTGCTGGATTTGCGTGTGACGCCGGTGGGCAGGACGTACCCAGGCGTGGAGACCCATGCCAACGTGTTATCGGCATTCCTGGATGGCAAGAGCATCGTTCGGCCTGACTATGCCGCTGGGTTTGATGTGCTGCAGCTGCTGTGCGCGGGTTTGCTATTGGCAGTCGCCTTGCCGCTCTTGTCAGCGTCGTCTGCGGTCTTGCTCAGTGGTGGTGTGCTTTGTGCGCTGGTAGGACTCAATCTGTGGATGTACATCGCGCAGGGGCTGGCGTTGCCGCTCGCCACTGCGGTGGTGATGGCTATGCTGGCCTTTGCCCTCAACATGGCGTATGGCTACTTTGTGGAGAGCCGCTCCAAGCGCGAGCTCGCAGCGCTGTTCAGCGCCTATGTGCCGCCAGAGCTGGTGGCCGAGATGGTCAAGCAGCCTGAGCACTACAGCATGCAGGCCACCAACCGGGAGCTGACGGTGATGTTCTGCGACATGCGCGGCTTCACCGCGATGTCTGAACGGATGGAGCCGCTGCAATTGCAAGGCTTGTTGAATGAGGTGTTCAGCAAGCTCACCCACATCATCCGCAGCCACCGGGGAACGATTGACAAATACATGGGCGACTGCGTTATGGCTTTTTGGGGGGCTCCAGTGGCCACGCCTGATCATGCGCAACTGGCAGTGACTGCGGCCCTGGAAATGTCGCAGGCCATTGGGCAAATCAACGCCAATCATCGGCAGCGCGGTTTGCCCGAGATCGGGGTGGGCATTGGGCTCAACACCGGGGTCATGTGCGTGGGTGACATGGGCTCTGACATCCGGCGCAGCTATACGGTCATTGGCGATGCGGTCAACCTTGGCTCCCGCCTGGAGGGACTGTCCAAGCACTACGGTACTTCGATCGTGGTAAGCGAATCTGCCATGCAGCTCGCCCCTCAGTTTGTATGGCAGGCCATGGACCGCGTGCGTGTCAAAGGCAAGGCCCAGGCCGTGCCGATTTACCAGCCCCTCGCACCCCGGGGGCAGCTACCCACTGATCTTGCTGAAGAACTGGCTGTGTGGGAGGGTTTTCTGCGTGCCTACGCTGCACAAGATTGGGCACAATGCGACAAACTGATGGGGCAGTTGCGAGGTCTTAGACCCCACAGCATCCTGTACGAGTTATACGCGGCACGGGTCGAAGGCCTGCGTAATTTGCCTTTCAACCCAGATTGGGATAGCGCCACCAATTTCGACACCAAGTAGAAGGCTCGACATGAAGGTTCGCGTGCTGGGGTGTTCCGGCGCTATAGCCAAGGACTGTCGCACGACATCGTTCTTGATTGGTGACAGCATCTTGCTCGATGCTGGCACTGGCGTGGGCGACCTCACGCTGGAAGAGATGGGCAAGATTGACCATGTGTTGCTGACCCATTCCCACCTGGACCATATCGCAGCTCTACCTCTGATGCTCGACGCGGTGTCGTCCCTGCGTCGTCGCCCGGTTCAGGTGCACGCACTGGCTGCCACCATCGCGGCGTTGCAGACGCATGTGTTTAACAACGTCATCTGGCCAGATTTCAGCGCTATACCTTCTACCGCATCCCCGTTTTTGCAGTATCGGACCTTTGTTACCGGTGATGTACTAAGCATAGCAGGCACCCAAATTGAGGTGCTATCCGCCCACCACGCCGTACCAGCCGTAGGCTTTGCAGTGCAGGGCGACACCGGTTGGTGGGTGTTCAGTGGTGATACAGAGCGTAATCCTCCGTTCTGGAACCGCATCAATGCACTGCCGGTAGCTTGCCTGGTAATCGAAACCGCCTTCAGCAACCGCGAACGTGATCTGGCTCGCCGCAGCATGCATCTCTCGCCCGAGACTCTGGCGCAGGAACTGGCGCTCATCCCGGGCGCGCACCGATACCCCATCTACATCACTCATACTAAGCCGTCGGAGACCTCGCTCATCATGAAAGAGATCAAACGGCTAGACTGCACCACTGACACCCATTACGGCGTGCATGATATCCGTTGGTTGACTGCGGGGCAGACGATGCAGGTATAAGGGGGCGTGCGCTTGGCTGTGACAATACTGGGCGACAAAAATGTAAGTTCGCGAGTGATCATGAGCCACCTGCAGCGTCAACTTGGACATCCGTAGGTAGTTCCAGTTGGTGGGTTCGTCAACAATTCTGCATACGAGGTCTTTTGCGAAGAGTTGTTCGAAAAGTGCTTGACTTTTGATGCTGGAGTCGAGGCGGGGATAGGCATTTGGCCTACCCAAAGGAATGAATGGTGGTTTCGGGCTGGTGATTGTCCGCTCACTTGAGAGCAGGCACGGCGTTTGCATAACTAACCTGCATTTGCAACTTTTCCTAGGAGTTCTTCATGAAGCGTTCTATCCAAAAGGGTTTTACCCTGATCGAACTGATGATCGTGGTTGCGATCATCGGTATCTTGGCTGCTGTAGCCCTTCCTGCGTACCAAGACTACACGGCGCGTGCCAAAATTTCTGAAGCAATTCTTGCTGCATCATCTTGCCGCACCAGCATTACGGAAACCATTCAGTCGTCGTCATCTGGTGCGACTATTGGTGCAAACGGCTGGGGCTGTGAAGTCTCAGCTGGTTCGGGTACGAAATATGTGAACTCCATCGCGACTACAGCTTCCAATCCTGGCGTAGCTGGAGGCGCTCGCATCGACGTGACGACGCAAGCCATTGCAACCGGGGCGAACGGTACTATTTCTTTGGCGCCTTGCGCCGCCGCAGTGAACACGTTTACAGCATGTTTGCAGCCTGCGCTCGGTACTACGGTCAATAGCTGGGTGTGTGGTCCAGGCCAGACTGGCACTGCTGTCTTGGCAAAATTTCTGCCTGGTTCATGCCGTGCAACAACCTAACCTTGCGAGGTTAGTAAAGGCGGCTTTGGCCGCCTTTTTTTATGTCTTCTCTCCTAACATCTCTACTCCACCTTTTTGGTCTTCTTGTATTTATTGCAAGTTGGCTTTCGTACGACCACTACAGGCCCTGGGTAAACTTCCACGCCGAAGCTTTGGCAGTGCTTGCTATTTGGTTTCTTGCCGTCAGTAGGGCGACTCTTGCATTTTCTGGGAAAGCCCCACTGGCTGCGCCACGCCGGATAGGATGGCTCCTCATAATTGCGATCATTCCTTGGCTTCAGTGGTTGGCAGGCACTGCATTGTTTGCCGGTGATGCTCTACTCGCATCACTTTATGTTTGTGCCCTAGTGCTTTCTGTCGTTGTTGCCTATTCCTACGCCCTTGATCTAGAACCGGCCGACGGACTCACGGCGATTTTTTTTGCGGTTTGGAGCGTTGCACTCATTTCTGCTGCCATCGGACTTTTACAGTGGTTGGAACTGCAAGAGCACTTTGGTATGTATGTAGTACAAACAGACTTAGGCGATAGGGCAATGGGCAATTTGGGGCAGCCGAACCAATTGGCGACCTTGCTTTTGATGGGCATGGTTTCGCTTGCTTGGATTTATGAGCGCAAGCTTATTGGTCCTATAGGGTTGGCTGCTGGCGTCAGCTTCTTGACATTAGTGCTGGTGCTCACTCAATCGCGCGCAGGAATGGTGAGCTTGCTCGCTATAGCACTTTACCTAGTCTGGAAAACCAAATCGCATGGCATGCGCCTGCGCCCTAGGCACATCGCGATATGGGCCGCCTGTTATCTGATTGTTGTGCAGTGCTTGCCTTGGGTGCACGATGCCCTTTTAATGGTCGATTCGCGCAATATGAGCCTACTCCGAGACAATGGGCGCATTCTCATTTGGAAGCAAGTATGGGCAGGAGTATTGCAATCTCCGTGGATCGGTTATGGCTGGAACCAGACGCCGACAGCGCACGCAGCCGGGGCCGTTAGTTTTCCCGGTAGCCTAACGTATACCAATGCCCATAACGCGGTACTGGATCTTATGGCTTGGGTTGGCATTCCTATTGCGCTATTGATCACTTTAGGTTGCTTCTTTTGGATAGTTTCTCGCCTTTGGTCAGCAGTGCACGTAGATTCTGTTCTCGCCCTGTCGGGGCTAGTCCCGATTGTAATTCACAGCATGCTCGAGTACCCATTTGCCTATGCCTACTTCTTGGTGACTGGCGGATTGTTCATCGGGATTGCAGAAGCCAGGCATTACGTACGAACTCAAAATTATATTGTTTCAATGCGCGCATTTACCCTTTTGTTGGTAATATGGGCCGTTGTGGGCTGTCGCGTAGTTTACGAGTATGCTCTTGTGGAAGAAGATTTTCGTGTGGTTCGATTTGAAAATTTGCGAATAGGCCAGACTCCATCTGATTACGTTCCGCCTCAAAAAATATGGCTTCTATCTCAGTTGGGCACAATGTTGAATGCCTCACGTATCCAGCCCTCCCGCAATATGACAGCCATTGAGATGGAGATATTGCGCACCGCCTCACTTAGATTTGCTTACGGGGCACTAGGACTGCGATATGCAATAGCATTAGGCCTGAACGGAGAGCCGGAAGCTGCCACCTATCAGATGCGGATTGTGAGAGGTATGTATGGGGAATATTATTATCGAGCTGCAGTTTCCGTTCTTCGAGCGATGGAGAATGAGAAATATCCAGAGTTGAACGCTGTCCTTACAAATGAATAGCATCTACTATCAAATAAAAAGCCGCTTGCGCGCAGGGGCGATTCATTTTTTGATTAGCGTTTCTGTGGCAGTGGTTGCGGGACTCGCTGTGTTCGGCTTGTGGTATCCATATCCCTATTGGGAAATATCGGGAGGGCGTGAACTTTTCATGATCCTCATCGCGGTGGATCTAATAATTGGCCCACTTCTTACAATTCTTATATTTGATCGAACCAAAATCAAGAGAGAGTTGATCGCCGACATCAGTATAATCGGCGTTTTACAGTTCGCTGCGCTGACTTACGGAGTCTGGTCTGTGTTTGTCGCGCGACCTGTTCATTTAGTTTTCGAGTATTCAAAATTCACGGTTGTGCATGCTGTTGATATAACGCCCGAATTTTTGGCCATGGCAACACCAGAGTTGCGCCACCTTCCGTTGACAGGACCGACTCCGATTGGGCTTAGGTCATTTAAAAACGCACAAGAACAACTTGACTCCACGCTGGCCGCACTCAATGGGCTGCCACTTGCTGCACGGAGTGATCTTTGGCAGTCTTATGCTGCGTCAGCGCCGTCTGTTTTACTGGCTTCTCGTTCGCTCGAAGAACTGTTTGCACGCTTTCCCGAGGCATCTGACCAAATCGCCACAGCGGTTAGCGACACGCGACGCACCTCTAGCGGCTTGAGATATGTCCCAATGGTAGGAAGGGAGCAGGCTTGGACTGTGCTTGTTGATGCTGTATCAGCACAACCGCTAGCCTACATGCGGCTCGACTCTTTTTGAGGTGGGAATAACTCTCATTGGCTCCAATTAAGTACGCAATCCATCGGTGCCCTGCCACTACGGTAAGGCCGGGTAATACCCCGACTTACCTCCTCGCTTCTCCTCCACACGAACTCCGTTGATAACCATGTCACGGTCAACTGCTTTGCACATGTCGTATATCGTAAGAAGTGCGACCTGCACGGCTGTCAATGCTTCCATTTCAACCCCGGTTGGGCCAAATGATTCCACTGTGGCACGACAGACGACCGCAGTATAGTGAAGAGAGCTATCGCTGGGAGCGTCGAAGTCCACGGCAACCCGAGTGAGCGCCAATGGATGGCATAAAGGAATTAGGCTGCTGGTTTTCTTGGCCGCCATAATGCCAGCAAGGCGCGCTACACCAAAGACGTCACCCTTTTTGGCTGTTCCGGAGTTGATGAGGATGAGCGTTTCAGGCTGCATCTCGATGCATCCGGACGCTACTGCGATCCGATGTGTCGGAACCTTTGCACCGACGTCGACCATGTGGGCTTGGCCTCGCGCGTCGAAATGGGTAAGGGGGGATGCCCCCTCAGTTGTCTCGGTACTGGATGTCATAGTCATGGCGATAAATGCCCCCCGCTTGTGAGTGCGCTAGAAAATATTGTTCTTCGCAGAATCATACGCTTGCGCCAGTTAGGGTTTACTGCGTTTCAGCCACAAAGCTAGTCTGGAGATACTCGTGAAGTCGAGAAAAAAAAGCTGCTCCCAGCTGTTGCGAGTGATGATGACTTTTCACTTGATAGTGCTGGGTGCGGTGTTGCCCTCCATCTCCAGCCCTAACTCCACCCTGCCAACCCTCGGCGACCCCAGCGACCTCACCACTAGCGCCGAGCGCCGCTTGGGCGACCGCATCATCCGCGAGCTGTACCGCGACCCGGACTACGTCGACGATCCGGTCGTGGCCGACTATGTGCAAGGCATATGGCACCCCCTCCTGGCAGCAGCCAAGGCTCGGGGAGAACTCAGTGCCGAGCTGGACGA
>NZ_QAIM01000660.1:14314-16434 GCF_003061035.1 Acidovorax sp. HMWF018 | reverse complement strand
AAACGCCATGGGGTCGGTCAGAAAGCCCTGGAACAGCGCCGAGTTCTTGTTGAATTCGCCCGCATAGCGGTCTGCCATGAACAGGTGGCTACCGCCCCAGTAGGGATAAAAACTTTGCTGCGCCATCTCCAGCGCCCAGTCTTCCATGCCAAAGAAGGCCAGCGATGCGCCCAGGTTGGCACTGCCCTTCTGGTCGTTGGCCACCTGGTTGAGCGACTTGAGGTACGGCATGCGCGCCACGGCAGCGCGCGCGGCCTCCACCGCTTCGCCAGGCCGGAACAGATCGGTGTGGATCTGCGCCAGCAGCATGTAGGGCACCGGGTCCTTGTCGTCCAGTACGGTCGCCTGCTGCAGGGTGGCCAGCGCATCCTGGTGGCGGCCCAGCTGGTAATAGGCCACGGCGGTCCAGGTCTTGGCGCGGGCATAGCGCGGCTCCATCACGCCCGCCCGCAAGAACGCATCCAGCGCGGCATCCGGCTGCCCTTGCTTGAGGTGCAGCAGCCCCTGGCCGGTGAGCGCGACGTAGTCCGCCGGGTTGTCGCCCAGCGCAGTGGCAAACGCCTGACCCGCTTCGGTGAACTGGTTTACAAAGGTTTCCAGAGTCCCTAACTCGCCCCAGGCACCGGGCGATTGCGGCGACAGCTGCAACGCGCGACGCAGGTTCTCGCGGGCGGGGCGCGGGTCTTCGCGCTCGGCATGCGCACTGCCCAGGCCTTGCCAGGCGCGTGCATCGCCTGGTGCCAAAGTCTGCGCCTCGGCATAGGCGGCCAGCGTGCCGCGCGCATCGCCCCGGCGCCGGGCCAGCTCGGCGCCCACCAGCGCCAGGTCGGCGTGGGCCGTGCCTTGCGCGGGGGCCAGGGTGGCAGCCGCTTCGTCCACCCGGTCGCTCAGGATCTGCACCCGCGCCAGTTGCGCCACCAGCGCCGGGTGGGCGGGCCAGCGCTGGAGCGCCGTGCGCAGCGTACCGGCCGCTGCAGCCCCTTCGCCCTCCATCAGCTGCACGTCGGACTGCATGAGCCACGCGGGCAGCGGCGCGGCGTCCACCGCAGCCACTTGCCGCGCCAGCGACCCGCGTGCGGCCAGCAGGTCGCCCGCCTGCAGGGCCACAGCCGCATCAAACACATCCACCCATACAGGCGCTGCGGTAGTGCGCGCCTGCGCCAGCGCGGCACGGGCCGCCGCGAGGTCGCGTGCCGCCAGGACATCCCGCACGGGCGCCAGCGCTGCAGGCACGGGCTCGGCCGACAGGTGGGGCACCGGGTCGGCACGCAGCGCGTTGACCCACTGGATGCGGTCTCGCGGCTGGCTCAGCACCAGCTTGACCGGGGCCTTGCCCACTTCGGCCAGCGCCGCTTCGTTGGCGCCCACCGACACCGAGCCCTGCGCGTTGGAAAACTCCACCGTGCCCGACAGCACGGTGATCAGCGTGCGGCCATCGTCCTCCACACTGATGTCCCAATCGGTGCCACGGATCGCAGCGGTCGCCGCCGGTGTCTCCAGGTTCAGGCGGCTGCCGTCGGCGCGTTTGGTCTGCGTCCACGCACGGCCAGCGTTGAGCAGCAAGGTGGTCACGGGCTGTGCCGGGGTGGCCACGCCCTTGACCTGCAGCACCGTGTTCTGGTGCAGTCGCAGCTGGGTGTCGTCCGCGAACAGCAGCGCCATCTTGGCGGCCTGGCGCGTGCGCACAAAGTCGCCCTGGGCCAGGGCCTGGGCCAGTCGGGCAGGGCCCCAGTCGGCTGCGGAGGCGGCACGCTGGTCACCTGTGCCTTGCAGGCTGATGATCTCGGCTGCCGCACCGGCGGGCACGGTGGCCTGGGCCACCAGCGGGCAGGCGGCAGCTGTCGCGGCCACCAGCGCAGCCAGGGCGGACAAACGGAATTTTGGATGGGACATTTTTCTGCTTTCGGGGAAGGCGTGCATCGCGCCACCGAGCGCCCCTCCCTGGCACCGGGTGAGCTGAAATTATGGCGATCAGCCCCCCAGATTTCGCCCGCGCCCCGTCGACATGCGGACACATTTCATGAAGAAAGCCACATTTCGTTGCAGGTTGTGGCGCTTTGCGCGCCCCACCAACCCATGGAGGCGACGCGCCGCTCCGCACGGCCCTTTCCTACAGACGC
>NZ_QAIM01000660.1:9914-14304 GCF_003061035.1 Acidovorax sp. HMWF018 | reverse complement strand
CCTCAAGATTGGCCTGTCCGCCTGCTTTCAACACGCCGACCCCGCCCGCCCGCTGTTCACAGGCAAGACGCTGCAATACGTCGAGCAGTCCATCGCCCACTGGCTGATGTCTGCCGGCGCCATGGTGGTGATGGTGCCCTGCCCCACAGGTGAGACCGCGCGTGGCGACGTGACGCTGGACCACTACGCCGAATGGCTGGACGGCATCGTGATGCACGGCGGCGCCGACGTGTGGCCGGGCAACTATGGCGAGGAGCCCCTGCGCGAAGAGTGGGTGGGCGACCGCGTGCGCGACCTGTACGACCTGGCCGTGGTGAAAGCCTTTGCCCAGGTGGGCAAGCCCATCTTTGGCGTGTGCCGGGGCCTGCAGCTCATCAACGTGGCCTTTGGCGGCGCGCTGTACCAGGACATCGAGACCCAGCACCCCGGTGCGCAGCAGCACCGCAACGCCACCACCTACGACCAGCACTTCCACGACATCCAGATCCTGCCGGACTCGCACCTGGCCAAGCTGTACCCCAACATGCCACGTGCCCGGGTCAACAGCATCCACCACCAGGGCATCAAGCGGGTGGCGCCGGAATTTGTGGTCGAGGCACTGAGCGAACCCGATGGCGTGCCCGAGGCGATTCGCCTCAAGCCTGCGCCAGGGCGCGGCTACATCGCCGCCACGCAATGGCATCCGGAGTTCCACAAGCAGGGTTCAGACACGCTGGATGACACGGCCATCCTGAATGACTTTCTGGCGGCCTGCGAACAGGCCAAGGCCCACCCACGGCCGGTGCTGCGCCCCGTGCCTTCGTTGCGGGAACGGGCGGCGCGGCGGCTGCGCAAGGCGCTGTCACGGGAGCGCGACTGACCCTACGGGTCAGGCTCCTTCCACAGGCAACACAGCGGCCAAGACCTCTTGCAGCTGCGCCCGCAGCCAGCGGTGTGCCGCGTCTTGCTGGTAGCGCACATGCCAGATCAGGTACATGGGCAGACTGGGGCAGGCCACGGGCACCGGCACGCCCGCCAGCGCGGCCAACGCGGTGCGCCCCATCAGCGACGGCGCTGTAGTGAGCAGCGAGGTGCCCCGCACAAACGCGGGCAGCGCGGCAAAGCCCGGCACGCGCACCACCAGGCGGCGGCGCACGCCACGTGCTTCCAGTTGCCGGTCCAGTTCCAGCCCCCGGTGCGCCTCGTAAGCCACCGTGGCGTGGTCCGCCGCCAGGTACTCCGCCTCTGAGGCCGGAGCTCTGCGCGCGGCCGGGTCATAGAACACGCGGTATTGGTCTTCAAACAGACGCTTCTGCACGATGTCGGTGCCCTCGGGCGGGCGGGGGCTGATGACCAGTTGGCACGCGTCAGACCGCAGCAGTTCGGCGCTGGGCGCGCCGCTGGGCACGATGCGCAGCGTGACGCCCGGTGCAGCGCTGCGCAGGCGCGCGGCCAGCGCGGGCAGCAGCAAATCGCGCTGGAAGTCATTGGCGGCGATGGTCAGCTCGGTCTGCCAAGCGCGCGGGTCAAAGTAGGCCCCTTGGGCAAACAACTGCATCTGGTGCAGCATGTCGCGCGCGGGCTGGGCCAGGGCCTCGGCGCGTGCGGTAGGTACGATGCCGCGCCCGCGCTTCACAAACAACGGGTCGCCGGTGATGGCGCGCAGCTTGTCGAGCAAGTGGCTCACCGCCGACTGGGTGACGCCCAGGCGCTCGGCCGCCGCCGTGATGCTGCCCGTCTCCAGCACCGCCAGCAGCAGCTTCAGCAGGTGCCCGTCCAGGCCCGATCCATCGAATTTGCTCATGCATTCGATGATCTTGGGCCACTTCATCTTTGGCAATGCCGTCGCGACACTGCGGGCTGACTTACATCAAGCCCCGGAGACTTCCATGCCTTCCAAACTGCCCCCGATTCCCGGCACCACGCCGTTCGATGGCGACCAGGCCCGCAAGGGCTATGCGCTTAACAAGATGTGCTTCTCGTTCAACAACGAGGCCAACCGCAAGGCCTTTGTGGCCGACGAAGAGGCGTACATGAAGCAATACGGCCTGAACGAGCAGCAGGCCGCCGCCATCCGCGCCAAGAACGTGCTGCAGCTGATTGCCGCAGGCGGCAACGCGTACTACCTGGCCAAGTTTGCGGGCATCTTCAAGCTGGACATGCAGGACATCGGCGCGCAGCAGACGGGCATGACCAAAGACGCATTCAAGGCCATGCTCGTGGCCGCAGGAAAAGACTAAGCCCCCACGCTCCCCACTGCGTGTGGTTCGCTGCCCCCCAGGGGGGCCTCAGGCGGCTTGGGGCGGCCCGGCGCCGCCTGAACAACACACGCCACAACAACCTTCATCAGGAAAACGAAATGGCACAACTCATCGGCGGCCTCGGCACCTCGCACATCCCGGCCATTGGCAACGCCATCCACAAGGGCCTGCAAAACGATCCGTACTGGAAGCCCTTCTTCGACGGCTTTCCGCCCATCCGCCAGTGGCTGGGGGAGAAGCAGCCCGACGTGGTGGTGATGTTCTACAACGACCACGGCCTGAACTTCTTCCTCGACAAGATGCCCACCTTTGCCGTGGGCGCAGCGGCCGAATACAACAACGCCGACGAAGGCTGGGGCATCCCCACGTTGCCGCCCTTCCCGGGCGAGGTGGACCTGTCGTGGCACCTCATCAACACGCTGATCGACCAGGAATTTGACGTGACCACCTGCCAGGAGATGCTGGTGGACCACGCCTGCACGCTGCCGCTCAAACTCTTCTGGCCCGAGGGCGATTGCCCCGTGACGGTGGTGCCGGTGTGCATCAACACCGTGCAGTTTCCGCTGCCATCGGCCAAGCGCTGCTACGCGCTGGGCAAGGCAGTGGGCCAGGCGATCAGCAGCTGGGACAGCAACAAGAAGGTGGCGGTGATCGCCTCGGGCGGGCTCAGCCACCAGCTCGACGGCGAGCGCGCGGGCTTCATCAACAAGGCGTTTGACCTGCAGTTCATCGAGAGCCTGACCACCAACCCCGAATGGGCCACGCAGTTCAGCGTGCACGAGCTGGTGGAAAAAACCGGCACCCAGGGCGTGGAACTGCTGATGTGGCTGGCCATGCGCGGGGCGCTGTCCACCGCCAGCGCGGGCGTGCGGCGGGTGCACAGCAACTATCACATCCCCATTTCGAACACGGCCACGGCGGTGATGGCCCTCGAAACGGTGTAGTCCAGCAATTTTCAGGTGATTTTGGCTGCAAGCGCATGATTTTCATGCGCTTGCAGCTATTAAATCAGGAGCATATTACCGCTATCGCTTGACCCCAGGCTGGCGTCAGACAATCAAAATACTGTAAATTCATCCAGTGAATTTACAGTCCAAACTCGCCATCCTGGCCGACGCCGCCAAGTACGACGCCTCGTGTGCATCGAGCGGCGCTGCGCCGCGCAACTCCGTGGGCGGGCACGGCATGGGGTCCACCGAGGGCATGGGCATCTGCCACAGCTATGCGCCGGACGGGCGCTGCATCTCGCTGCTCAAGATTCTGCTCACCAACTTCTGCCAGTACGACTGCCTGTACTGCGTGAACCGCGTGACCAGCAACGTGCCCCGCGCGCGCTTCACGGTCGATGAGGTGGTGCAGCTCACGCTGGACTTTTATCGACGCAATTGCATCGAGGGACTGTTCCTGTCCAGCGGCATCATCCAGAGCCCCGACTACACCATGGAACAGGTGGTGGAGGTGGCGCGCGTGCTGCGCGAAGAGCACGACTTTCGCGGCTACATCCATCTGAAGACCATTCCCGACGCATCGCCCGAGCTGATGCAGCGCGCTGGCCGCTATGCCGACCGCCTGTCCATCAACATCGAGCTGCCCACGACCGAGGGCCTGAAGGCGCTGGCCCCTGAGAAAAACAGCGCCGGCATCGACCGGTCCATGGCCCGCATGGCGGTGCACATTGGCGAATCCCGCGCCGCGCGCAAGGAGCAGGCTGCACAGCCCATCGTGTCCATGCCGCAGTCGCGCACCACACGCCGCGCCAGCGTTCCGCACTTCGCGCCCGGCGGGCAGAGCACGCAGATGATCGTGGGGGCCGATGCCACCAGCGACCGCACCATCCTCGCCACCAGCGCGCGGCTGTATGGCGCGCACCAGCTGCGGCGCGTGTATTACTCAGCCTTCAGCCCCATCCCCGACGCCGCCCACGCCCTGCCGCTGGCCGCGCCGCCCACGGTGCGCGAGCACCGGCTGTACCAGGCCGACTGGCTGATGCGCTTTTATGGCTTCACCCACGACGAGATCGTGCCGACATCTCAGCAGGGCATGCTGGCGCTGGACATGGACCCCAAGCTGGCCTGGGCGCTGGCGCACCGCGAGCGTTTTCCGGTCAACCTCAACACCGCCCCGCGCGAACTGCTGCTGCGCGTGCCGGG